>CATITW010000216.1 GCA_949547975.1 Cryomorphaceae bacterium
GATCTCATCGGCAAACAGCGAAGGCGAGTTGTTGTTAAAGCAAACCACGAGCGAGTCTCCCAAAAGGTCCACATCGTGCTGCGAGGAAAGCCCTTGGTTGAACACATGCAACACCTCCAGGGTCGAAGGACGCACATGCAAGAGCTCATTCTGTGTACGGTTACTCACCAAAAGATCGCCCGACTCGTAGCCATGAACGGTATCGGTGAACGTCACGGGCTGGATGTCATTTAAGTGAAAACAATCTCCGAAGGCAGGGCCGTAGAAGCTTTTAAAAATTGGGTTGAGATCATTCGCGGCAAACAATTCCAGCATGCTAATACTGTCGGTCGTCGCACCTGTGGCCAAGTCCACCTCGAGCATCACCTCATCCATCACGCCGTACCCCACGTGCTCATTCAGCATCACGGTATCCATCGTCACCGAACCATAGTCGTGTAAATACTCCACATCGCGTGCACAAATCCACACGCGGTCTTCAAAACGTTCCGCGCTATGGTGGTAGATCAGCTCGGCATTGCGCTCCCAAAGCAGGGTGCCATCGCCGGCAATACGACCCATCCAGTCGCCTTCATGCACATAGGCAAACAGCGAACTGTCCGGCAGCATTTGGGCAAAATAGCGGGCATTTGGATACGGCTTGTGCTCGCCCAAATCCCAAGTTTTCACCACCGCATCGTTGCGCAAATTCACCAAAACCGCGCGGTTCTCAGGACCGAACGTATGCAGTGCAAAAACGTCTTGCGTTAACTGGTTCAGTTGCGAAATCTCATCTGCTGGAAATACATAATCCGGATGCGGCGCGAGCAGTATTTTGGCCGTGGCCGGTAGATTCCCGATCGCCGTAGTCACGCTCGAAACGACCCCAAACCTCGAGTCGTTCCCTTTTCCTGCGTCAAACCCTAGTACGATACTAAAGATGACCAGCAGGAGGGCGGCTGCGATATTGGCAATAAATTTTGCTGTGTTCGGCATATGACGTTCTCGTTATGAGCGACAAATCTATGCTAAAGGCCTAGCGCTATGGGGCTTTTGAAGTTATGCGCCGCTAATGTTCCTTATGTGTAACAGCGCATCATTCCCTGGATTACCAGCTGCCAATTTCGCCGTCCATCCACGCCAGTCGTTGCGTCAGGTAGCTGCGCAAAAAGTCCACTTCGCTGTCATAGTCCACCGTAGCGTTGGGTGCACGCCACCGCTCGTAGTTCCTCGCTAATGCCCCAGTCTCCTTTAAATAATCCCGGGTCTCATCGACCAAACCCAGCACCGCTTCATTCGACAGTACATCTGCACGGTACGCTCCCCAGCGCTCTTTTACCAGCGCCTTAAACACGGGGTCTTGCAACCATTTCTGCCACCAAAAAGGCACCATCCACGCATCCGTTGCCACATAGTCGTTATAGTTCGCGATCCAGTCGTCCCAAGGCACACGGCCCTGTCGTCCGTACCCGATGTTCAAATCCCAGATGGGTCCAAAGTGCAATTTCTCACCCCGCGGTTTGTGCAAAAATGTACTGATGCGGTACGCGTCAATATTCCCCGCGAGCTCGTTCATGATAAAGCCATCCACGAAGCTCTCTAGGTCCACATACTGCAGATATTCGCGACCGGTTCCGTTAAAGGTCTCATTCGCCAGTGCACGCTCAAAGTCATAGACGTATTGCTCGATGTAGTCTCGCTGCTCAAAAGTGAGGTCCCGCGGTTTAGGAAACTCGTGCAGAAAATAGGTCTCGCGGTGTTGCTGGTCGTGGTACGGCGGTCGAAAAGGTTCAAGATCGGACTCGAGCACCGCTCCTTCGATGTCGTACGCTGAACGGAAGCTGATGTACGAACTGTAGGAGGCGTCATCGCCCCAATTCCCATCGTAATACGACAGCTCCTGACCCGTCGGCGCGTAACTCGCCGTTTTATCAATCTTCAGAATATATCCCCCAGTAACGCTGCTTGCTCCATTCCCTGGGTCGCTCACGTCGATCCGCTGCGGGTCACTTTTGAGCTTTTCCATCAGCACATAAATGCCCTGGTATTCGCCGTTCACTTCGAGCTCCACATAGCGGCACCGCGCGGCGTACATGCCGATGTCCCGCGCAAGCTCGTAGCCCAAATAGTGGTGCATCAGGGTCGGATCCCAAGCATAGAATTCGTCGTCTCCGGTGGCGCGAAAGACGTGCCCCATCAAAATCCAATCGCTCTCCGCAGGCAGCCCAAGCAGGGTCTTTGCGCGCGAATCTCCCGACTCGTTTTGCAACTCCAGTCCATACGACTTCTTGTCGCTCAAGCGGTAGGAAGTGGATCCCCGGAACTCAACGCCGACAAACGAGCGCACCAGCTCTTTTCCATTCACGGACAAGGTGAACTGCCCCTGACGTTTGACGTCGGGACGGATGCCTTTTTCCGTGTCGATAGTGATCACCGGAAGTACCCCCTGATCGAGATCTGGGGTACAGCTCGGCAGGGCTAGTGCTGTGATAACGGCTGCTGCAACGAGGAGGTATGTTCTTTTCCACATGCTTCCGAAAATACAAAGTTTGAGACGACTTGTCTATCTTTAGCTTTTGGAACACTCATTATTTCCATGTCTATGTCAAATATTATCGATTCGCCGCTGCTCGATGTTTTCTTCCGATTCTTACTGACGCTCGCCTTTAATGCTGCTCAGATGCGCATTATCGGGAAGCACAGCGAGGAGTCGCGACAGAACGTCTACAGCTTTTTTATCATCTCTGTCGTCGTCTTTTTCCTAGCGCACACCCTCAGCACCTTTGAGATGCAGCTTGGGATGGCGATCGGTATGTTTGCCGTTTTCGGGATTGTACGCTACCGCACAGAGGCGTTGAAGCCGCAGGAGATGACGTACCTGTTTTCGGCGATCGGTATTGCGGTGATTAACGCGCTCGCTTCGATCGGAATGGGCTGGAGTGAGCTGGTTTGGATCAACGTTGTGGTGCTGCTGCTGGTCTACGTTCTTGAGCGCTTTTTGAATAAGAACACGCAGGAAGAGAAGGTGCAAACGAAGAAAATTTCGGTGGTGTTGAGTGTGGCGGAATTGGACCAGGAGATCATTGCACAAAAGGTGATGGAGCTCGAGAAAAAATTGGGCTTAAAGATTCAAACGCACCAGATTTCGAAGATTGATTATACGCTGGGAACGGCGCAGTTAACGGTGGTTTATGAAGTATAGATGGCTCATCATGGCACTCGTGTTGACCCTCGGGGTGGCGGCACAAAGTGAAACGGAAATACGCAGCTGGACGAAGATCTCGTACCGATTCAAACCCGTTAAAGGCCTTAAAGTAGACGCAGGCGCACAATACCGAACCACCACTGGCGACGGTTTTAACTTAGGTTTCGCTGAGGTAGAAATCAAAAAGAGCCAAAGCAAGAACCTCACCTACGCTGCGGAATTCCGTCACTATTTCATCGAGGACGACTTCGGCTCGGCACAAGGCGTCAACCAGCGCAGTAGGCTTCGCTTGCAGGCGGAACGCCGTTATGACCTCGCGGAAGGGGATGTTTTCATCCGTTACGGATTGCAGCACCGTGAAGTGGTGACTGGGGGCGGGTCGAGAAAAACAGATGCGCGCGTTCGCGCCTTATATTCCTTCGGAATCAAAGATTTCAAATGGGACCCAGAGGTCTACACGGAATACCTACAAACCTTAAACGGTGACTTTGACCAGCGCGTGCGTTTCGGTATTGCAACAGGCAATAAAGTGCTGGGCACGGCCCTAAGTTTCGGGTATTTCTATCAGGCAAATTTGACCCAATCGGGTCCTCACTTCCACACGGCAACCTTGGGATTGCGTTTTTAGAACGCCTCTCCGATAAAGAAATAGAACCCAGGTCCTTCCTGGGTAAAGGCTACGTCGATGCGCGTGTAAATATCTTTTTCAGGAAAGATGAGATAGCGTACGCCGAGCCCTCCAGTGGGTAGGAATTTGCCGAGCTCAAAAGGCGAATCCTCGCTGAAGACTTGACCTGCGGCAAGGAATGCACTTGCTCCCCATTTTTTGGAACCTTCGAACGGTAGGATGCGGTATTCGACCTGGCCCGCTACGAGATTTTTATCCCGGTAGCGACCGAGGTAATAGCCGCGCATGAGACTTTCGCCGCCCATGAGCGAGAGCATGTTGAACGGGGCATCTCCGGTGGTGAATTGGCCATAGAGCTGCGCAGCAAA
>CATITW010000217.1 GCA_949547975.1 Cryomorphaceae bacterium
ATGTCAAGAGCATTAGTCATCATCCCCACCTACAACGAGATTGAAAACATTCACAAGATGTTGGATACGGTCATGGCCGTACCTGTCGAGGTCGATGTTTTGATCGTTGATGATGGGTCGCCAGACGGCACTGCGGATGCAGTACGCGAGAAAATGGCACAATACGCCGGACGCATCTTTTTGGAAGAGCGCAAAGGGAAATTGGGTCTGGGTACTGCCTACATCCACGGTTTCAAATGGGGCATGGCACGCGGATACGATTTCCTGTTCGAGATGGATTGTGATTTTTCCCACGACCCGAACGATCTCCCAAGGCTACTGAAAGAGTGTGAAAACGGTGCCGACGTTGCGATCGGATCGCGCTATGTGACGGGAGTAAACGTGGTGAATTGGCCCATGAGCAGAGTACTTTTGAGCTACTTCGCAAGTGTGTACGTCCGCTTTGTTACTGGGATGCCTGTGCAAGATGCGACGGCAGGTTTTAAATGTTACCGTCGTAGAACGCTTGAAGCAATCAACTTTGATAAAATCAATTTCGTGGGGTACGCCTTCCAGATTGAAATGAAGTTTAAAGTCTGGCAGAATGGCATGAAATTGGTTGAAGTTCCCGTAATCTTTACCGACCGAACTGAAGGCGAGAGTAAGATGTCTAGCGGCATTATTAAAGAAGCAATTTTTGGCGTTATAAAGCTGAAAATCAAGAGTTTGTTTAAAAGCAATCACTGAGGCAAAAACCCACTATGAGTAAATCCTACCTGATCAAAAATGCCCGAATAGTCAACGAAGGCACCGTCTTCGAGGGCGATGTACTTATTGAAAATGGACGCATCGCTAAAATTGACAACAGCATAGGTCCTAAAAATGGCAATGTGAACATCATCGATGCTGAAGGAAAGTTCCTACTCCCCGGAATCATTGACGACCAAGTACACTTCCGCGAACCCGGCTTGACCCACAAAGGCGACATCTATTCAGAGAGCCGCGCCGCAGTAGCAGGAGGGATCACTTCGTACATGGAACAGCCGAACACCAAACCGGCGGCAACCACCATCGAAGAGTTAGAGAAAAAATACGACCGAGCTGCGCAGGTATCCCTTGCGAACTATAGTTTTAATATGGGCGCTTCGAACGACAACCTCGAGGAGCTCAAGCGCGTAAGTAAGCGCAATGTGTCCGGAATCAAGATCTTCATGGGCTCTTCGACCGGAAACATGCTGGTCGATCAGCAGAAAACCTTAGAAGGCATCTTCCAGTTGGACCATCAGCTGATCACACATTGTGAAGACGAAGCCACCATCAAGGCGAACCTTGAGCAGGCGAAAGAAGAATACGGCGATGCTATTCCGATGCGCATGCACCCGGTGATTCGCAGCGAACAGGCCTGTTACCTGAGCTCGAAAACGGCCGTAGACTTGGCGAAAAAATACGACAGTAGACTGCACGTCTTCCATATTTCAACGGCGCTAGAGACGAGCCTGTTTACGAACAAAAAGCCCCTAGCAGAGAAGAAAATCACCGCAGAGGTATGTATCCACCATTTGTGGTTTGACGACAGTCAGTACGATACCAAAGGGAGCTTGATCAAATGGAATCCGGCGGTGAAAACCGCTAAAGATCGCGACGGCTTATGGAAAGCATTGCTAGACGATCGCTTAGATGTCCTTGCAACGGACCATGCGCCACACACCTTGGAGGAAAAGAGCAATCCGTACCTCAGCGCTCCTTCTGGAGGCCCGTTAGTACAGCACTTCCTTCCAGCGATGATGGAAAAGGTACACGACGGTACCATCTCCATCGAGAAGATGGTGGAGAAAATGTGTCACAACCCGGCGATATTGTTCCGTGTCGAAGAACGTGGATTCATCCGTGAGGGCTATCATGCGGATCTTGTTTTGGTAGCGCCTAACCGTCCGTGGAGTGTGAGCAGAGATAATGTGCTCTCTAAGTGTGGCTGGTCGCCGTTTGAAGGAACCCTCTTCAAGAGCAAAATCACCCATACGTTCGTAGGTGGGCATTTGGCGTACAACGAAGGTAAATTCGACGAAAGCAGCTTAGGCGAGCGTCTATTATTCAACAGAGACTAAAAAAACGTGGCAATATTCAAGGGAAAGGTACGGGTAGTGCTGTTAGTGATGTTAGTCGCTTGTGCCCGTCCTGTGGAGCCTATCCCTAAAAGTATCATCGCCCCGGATGATATGGTGCCTATCATGGTCGATGTTCACATTGTCGAAGGTGCTCGCAACGGTACTTTGATTCTCGGAGACACGAATCAGTTAGAGGATTACTATTCGAAGCTGTACAAGAAGTACAACATTACAGAGTCACTGTTTAAGGAGAGCTTCTCTTTCTACAGCGACCACCCTGAGCACTTTATTCCCATCTATGAACGTGTAGTAGACTCTTTGAAGATCAACGGCGCGCTTATTGCGCGTAAATCTGTTGAAATAGACCACGACAGATGATCCGCAATCTCCTCATAGTATGTGCTGTATTCGCCGCAGGGTGGAGCGCTCAGGCGCAAGAGTTATTGCTCTCGGCAGAGGGTGCAAGTGCCTATCCGTGCCAGCTCGCCTATGAATTGCAACACGAGGACGGTAAGGTGATTCAGCAAGGTTTTGTGGAGTTGGCCAGTGCCAAGGACCAAGCGGTCGTAGCGGTCAAACTTCCGAGAAGATTCGCAGTTTTAGTGTACGAGGATAGGAACCGAAATGAGAAATTGGACCGAGGATTTCTTACCCAACCTCTAGAGCTGTACGGATTTTCAAACGACGCGTGGTCGCCTCTTTCCAAACCTTCAGTGGATGACATGCTCGTTCCTTCGTCGGGCGAGACAACGTCTGTTCACTTGGTTTTGCGTAGCGTAGGGACGTTTAAATAGTCTCGAGAAATTTCAATACAACGTCCGAAAATTCCTCACGTGCTTCTGCGTGAACCCAATGACCGGCTCCTTGAATCGTGCGAATTTCCGCGTTTGGGAAAATGTCTAAGATCGAATCGTGATCTGCTTCTACAATGTAGCCGCTTGCACCACCTGCAATAAACAATGTCGACGCATCGAAATACCCGTGTTCTAGTGCTTCTCCGACCATGTCAAGGTGTTCTTCAAGTGCTTCTAGGTTGAACCTCCAAGCCAATTCTTCTTTGGTTTTCCAGTACAAGCTTTTCATAAAAAAAGCAATAATGCCAGGACTGTCCAAAGTGCTGCTGAGCACCTCTTCGACGGCTTTACGGGAGCGCGCAAGGGTAAAGTCGACGCTTTTCATCGCATCGATATAGGCTTGATGGTGAATAGGATAGGCCTTAGGGGCAATGTCTACGACGATCGCTGCGCGAAGCTTCGAGGGCATACGAACAGCAAAATTCATAACGGTTTTTCCGCCCATACTGTGACCCAGAATAACAGGTTCCTCGAGCTGGTGCAGGTCGATGTAAGCTTCGAGATCAGCAGCCATAGCGTCATAGCTGTGCTCCGCGGTGTGCGGGCTGCGTCCATGGTTACGCTGGTCTACGGCGTGCACCTGCCAACCGTGTTCGGCAAAGAGTTTGGCGTGGGTGGTCCAGTTATCGCTCATACCGAAGAGTCCATGAAGGATGATCAGTGGTTTTCCTTCGCCGTAAATTTTGGAGAACAATGGGACTATTTCCATGCGGTGGGGTTCAATTGGTTCAAATACTGCTGAACGGTATTGTGCAAGCCTAAATACAAGGCATCCGCGATCAGTGCGTGGCCGATACTCACCTCGTCGAGGTTCCCTGCCAAGCGCTGGGCGAAATAGGCCAAGTTTTCCAAGCTGAGGTCATGACCCGCATTCACGCCTAAACCGATCGATCTCGCGTGCTTTGCAGCGTCTACATAAGGCTCCACGGCAGCTTCACGATCACTGCGGTAGCCCACTGCGTAACTCTCGGTGTAGAGTTCAATGCGGTCCGCACCCAAGGCCTTCGCGCCATCGATCAGTGCGAGGTCCGTTTCGATAAAGACCGAAGTCCGAATGCCTACTTCTTTAAAACGACCGACCACTTCTTCCAAAAGCGTTTTATGCGTTAACGTATCCCACCCTGCGTTTGAGGTCAGGGCACCCGGTGGATCTGGAACTAGCGTCACTTGAGCCGGTGGATTATTCAATACCAATTCAATGAATTCTCGGTTCGGATATCCCTCAATGTTAAACTCCGTGGTGACCGCCGGAGCGAGCGCCTTCACATCGCTGTAACGAATGTGTCTTTGGTCCGGACGTGGGTGCACGGTGATGCCCTCGGCGCCGAAGCGTTCGCAGTCCAAAGCGACTTGCAATACGTTGGGCACATTGCCGCCGCGCGCATTGCGAAGGGTCGCTACTTTATTAATGTTTACGCTGAGTTTTGTGTGATCGTTCATACCTGCAAAGCTAAAGAAAAG
>CATITW010000218.1 GCA_949547975.1 Cryomorphaceae bacterium
ACGGCCTTCCCATCACGGATGAAGTTTTTGACCATGCGGTCCTCGAGGCTGTGGTAGCTCATCACGACGAGTCGGCCTCCGGGGCGCAATACTTCGATCGTGCCATGGAGCAAATCTTCAAGCACCTCGAGCTCTTGGTTGACTTCCATTCGCAGTCCTTGGAAAACTTGCGCTACGTATTTGTGCCACTGGCCGCGTGGAGCGAGAGGTTCGCAGAGATCGCGAAGCTCAGCGGTTGTGGTGATCGGATGTTGAACGCGCGCTAACAGCAGTGCGTTGATCAGCGAGCGCAGCCCTTTCAGGTCGGTGTGCTTGCGGAACAGGTCGTAGAGTTCTTGCTCGCCATAGGTTGCGATGACTTCACGAGCGGAAATGCCGTGCTCGGGATTCATACGCATGTCCAGGGGTCCGTCGAAACGGATGGAGAAGCCGCGTCCACCTTCGTCGAACTGGTGTGAGCTCACGCCGAGATCAGCGAGAATGCCGTCGACTTGTTTCACGCCATAGAGGCGGAGGTGGTTTTTGATGTAGCGGAAATTGGCCGCGATAAATACAAGATTCGGATGTTCGGGCAGATTCGCCTTCGCATCGGGATCCTGGTCAAACGCGTACAGTTTGCCCGTAGTGAGTCGTTCGAGAATGGCTTTGCTGTGACCGCCGCCCCCGAAAGTAACATCGACATAGATGCCTGCTGGGTCTATGTTCAGCCCGTCAAGGCATTCCTTTAAAAGGACTGGATCATGGTAGCTCATTCTGACTTGGATTTATTCCGCCCATTACTTCTTCAGCGAGCAATCCAAAGTCATCATTATCCACATTTACAGCTTCTTCGTAGGCGTCTTTGTCCCAAATCTCCACGATGCCGTTATGTGCACTGAGCACAAGCTGGCTGCTGAGGTTGGCAAATTTTTTCAAATCCGGTGAGATCCCTACGCGCGTTGCGCCATCGAGTTCCACCAGTTTGACACCTGCTGTAAATAAGCGAATGAAATCGTTGTGCTTTTTCACAAAGCGGTTCAGGCTGTTCACCTTTCCCATAACGGCATTCCACTCTTGCATCGGATAAAGTTCCAAGCACTTGTTAAACACGCTTCTTTTGAGCACAAATGCCTCGTCCATCGCGGGCGCTAGCTGCTTTTTCAGCGCGGCCGGAAGACTGATGCGACCCTTCGCATCCATTTTGCATTCGTGTACTCCTATCAGGTTTAACATGTGTAGAGATTGCTCCTTTACAAAAGTAGAATTATCATCCCACGATTTCCCACAAACATACACATTGTGGATAACTTTTCCCACCTTTCTCGAGAAACTTGGCTGCAGGCCCTATTCAGCGCGGTGGGAGGAAGTGGGAAAGAGTGAAAAAGCATTGTGAATAACCTTGTTCATTTCGAGGGGCGCTGCGGGGCGAGATTTTCGAGCTAACTTTGTGGCCAATTCCACCATCTATGAAGATCCAAAGCGCAGAATTCATGAAATCTTCGGCCGTTGTCGAAGAATGTCCAGCACCCGTCAAGAACGAATTTGCCTTCATCGGGCGTTCGAATGTGGGGAAGAGCTCGCTCATCAATATGCTGATGCAACGCAAGGATCTTGCGAAGACTTCGGGGCGTCCAGGAAAGACACAGCTGATCAACCATTTTGAGGTCAACAAAGACTGGTACCTTGTGGATTTGCCGGGCTACGGCTATGCGAAAACCTCTAAGAAGGCCCGTGCCCAGTTCCAGGTCATGATCACGCGCTACATCAAGGAGCGTCCAAACCTGATCAACACCTTCATTTTGGTCGACAGCCGCCACGATCCGCAAAAGATCGATCTAGAATTTATGGAGTGGTGTGGGATGGAAGGCATCCCGTTCAGCATCGTCTTCACGAAGATCGACAAGCTCGGCTCGTCCGCTTTGATGAAGCAGATTGCTCAGTACAAAAAGAAATTGCTGTTGCAGTGGGAAGAATTGCCGCCGGTATTTATGACCTCAGCAGAGGGGCGCACCGGTCGCGAAGAGCTGCTGCGCTACATCGATACGGTACACCAGAGCATCTCTCCGGACATGTACACATAACAAAAAAGGGAGCCCGAAACGAGCTCCCTTTTTTTGTGGTTACTTCTGGCGTGGCGCCTTACTTTTCGCCTTGCGCCTCGATGATGCCCGACTTCTCGCCGAAGTACCGCGCAAAGTCACGCATGTCTGCCGCCAGCGAGGTGTCGTCGGTGGCACGCTCGTAGCCGTCCGCCATCGAAATGAAGGTTTGGTGGAACATGCGCTTCATGTCGTCCATCAGCATGTCTTTGGTCCACAAATCGATGCGGAGACATTCTGAAGTTTTTTCGTCCCAAACGCCCATCATGAGTGCCTTGGCATCTTCGTTGGTCACGCCGCCATCGGTGGCATCCCAAGTGATGGTTTCCGGGATTCTATTTTCGTCTAAGCCGACGGTGATTTTGATTTCGCTTTCTTTCTGTATTGCCATCAGGGTTTGTATTGAGCGTCGCGCAAAATTTTTCGCGCATCGCGGATGTTTAAAAGGTTACGTAAGGATAGATTTGGGTGCTGTTCTGCGTAAGAACGGATCATGCGATAGCCGATGAATTGGCCGACTCTTCCTGGAATCTCCGCATCCATAGCTGTGCCCAATTTCGAAAAAGGTGCCGCCTCCGCCAAGCGCTGACGTACCATCAGATCGGTCGAAAACAGCAAGCGTTCTCGCACCAAGACCTCCCAAATTTGCGCTTCATGTTCCAGCAAAAACGCATACTCCTGCTCTGAGAAGCCCAACACTTCGGCCGTGCTGGTCGCCGGGCAAAAAGCTTCGGTCGCCGCGTGCAATTTCCCGTAGTAGAGCATCGCTCCAAGCAAGCTTTCGTCGCCCGTTGTGGGTTGGAAGGTGGCGGAGAGTAGGGCGTGAGAGAATTGGACAGGAATCTGGTCGGGGCGCATCAGGGATCGCTGGTAGCCGGGGATCGCGCCATAGCCGGGGTAGCCTGCGCCGAGGAAATTGTCCAAGCCGACAAACGCGAAAGTTGCGCCGTCTTGAGAGGGGTAGTAAATGCACGGGGTCTCCAGGTCAATCCCTGAAATGTAGAAGTACAATTCTTCGGGAACGGGCGTGTTTAAAAGCGCCGAAGCACGTCCTGCCACCTGCGCCAATTCTTTTGCGATGGCCCCTTTGTCCAAGAGGTTGCGCACATTCGTGTAGTGGTCGTTTAAGGTGACATTTTCACGCTCGTGTTGCCAGAAAAAGCGCTGCGGATTGCTTTGGAGGAACGGACGGAATTGGTTCTGGAGAAGGCTCCAATCCAAACTGTCGCCACCGAAAAGTGCCTCATCAAAATGCCTTACCTGCCAGTTCACCGCTGCTGCATCTTCCACCACGAACGGCGAACCATCCTGCTTCATTCCACGTTGAATAAAGAATACGGCGGCCACGACGAGGGTTGCGGCGAAGAGGTATATTTGATGAACTCCTTTCATAAGGGCAAAATTAATGGCTACGCGATGAAATTACAGGAAACAGCGGATCATATTACGGCTTGGCTGAAGAGCTATGCACAGAACGCAGGTGTACGAGGATTTGTGGTCGGTGTGAGCGGCGGTATCGACTCTGCGCTTACTTCGACACTTTGCGCCCGTACCGGTCTGGAGGTACTGACCCTCGAAATGCCCATCCACCAGCACCCGGACCAGGCCTCTCGCGGTCAGGAACACCAGGACTGGCTCGCAGCCCACTACCCAAACACGCGCCACGAGCAGGTGGATCTCACCCCGGTCTACGATCATTTTGTAGCTGCCATGCAACCCGGCGGCGCAGATCACGAACTTTCTCTAGCCAACTCGCGCGCCCGTCTGCGCATGTCCACCCTCTATTACCACGGCCAAGCGAACGGTCTTTTGGTGGCAGGAACGGGCAATAAAATCGAAGACTTCGGCGTAGGGTTCTACACGAAATACGGCGACGGCGGGGTGGATCTCAGTCCGATCGCAGACCTTGTGAAAACGGAAGTGTTTGCGCTTGCCAAACAGCTCGGTGTGGTCGAAAGCATTCTTAGCGCGCAGCCTACAGATGGTTTGTGGGGCGATGACCGAACGGACGAAGATCAGCTTGGCGCATCTTACCCAGAGCTTGAGTGGGCGATGAGCCAGCACGAAGCGGGCAAATCAGCAGCGGATTTTTCTGGCCGTGAGGCGGAAGTCATGGCCATCTACCTTCGTTTTAATACCGCGAACAAGCACAAGATGCTGCCTATTCCGGTTTGTGAAATTCCTGCCGCTTTACGCTAGAACTGCTGCCCCCAGCGCTGTACTTATTCCCCGATCAAACGCACTTCGTCCGTAAAGAAGTAGCTCGGATATCCGGCGCCCGGATGCCAGTCTTGTAAAGTGCCTGCGTTGTAGTAGAGCACCCGCACAGCTTCTACAGGTTTGGACTTCGTGCTCTTAACGATCACCTCGCGGCGAAAGGCCTCTTCTTGGCT
>CATITW010000219.1 GCA_949547975.1 Cryomorphaceae bacterium
ACAGGCTGGTACAACACCGGTTCTAGTGCGGTGGGCGATGCATGGATCGGAAACATCGGTCAAACCACTAGTGTATGGCCGCTCAGCTTCATGTTCGGTAGCTCTGCTCCACTGATCATCCGTGGAAAAATGGAAACGGTAAGTGGTAACAAAGACGGATGGAACATCGGTAAAGTGGAGGTTTACATCCCGCCACAGAACAGTGCTGCTCCGGTAAAAATCGAAACGGTAGAATACTTGCCTATTCCAGATCAAAACAACAATCTAAGAACCTTCATTCGCAACACGGGTGCTAAAGTCTTGGACAGCTGTATGGTCGAATACTCTACGGACGGTGGTACGACTTGGTCTACTCCAGAGAAAGTACTCTTCGATCCGCCACTCATCCCGCGTAGAAGTGCGCCTTACGAATTCACTGCACCGTGGGTCAACCCTACGAGTGGACCGTATAACGTGTGTGTACGTACCTCTTTACCGGACAACAAGCCGGATAATTTGACAACGGATGATGTGCTGTGTAAGACCATCACAGTACTTGATAAGATTGTCATGTCGCAAGACAGCTCGTACTGTAACAACTTTGACGATCCGTCTGTAAGTCCTTGGGTAACTCTAAACACCTTCGAACGCGACGGTTTAACCGCTTGGGAAGTTGGTACACCATCTTCAGCGCCGATCGTAGCTGCAAACTCAGGAGCGAACGCCTGGGTTACGAATCTTGATGGAAACTACAAGAGACGTGATAGCTCATCGCTATTTACTCCGGTATTCGAGATCGACTCCGGACAGGTGTACACGTACGAATTCATGCACCAGTTCTCTACAGAGCTTTACCACGATGGTGGAACTGTAGATGTAACCTTTGACGGTGGTATTACTTGGTCTACAATCGGAACGAACCTGTTCGGTGCAACGTGGTTCAACACGAACTTTGTTACTGCATTGGACGTGTACAATCCAGGATGGACCGGTGTGAGTAACGGATGGATTCCTGCTTCGATCAACCTCAGTGTAGATACCGCTAGAAGAGCTGTATTCAGATTCCGCTTCGCTTCTGATGAAACGGTACACGCCTCAGGTTGGGCGATCGATGATTTCTGTTTCTACGAAAGCGACGATCTTAACAAGGTCTTCGTGGTCGGTCAAGATGAACTAGAAACGATGATCGGTGTGGGTCACCTCCACCCTAACCCGACCAGCGGAATTACACAGTTGCCGATCGCTTTCCAGCAAAGCGCAGATGTAATGATAACTGTTCGCAATACACAAGGACAAATCATGACGGTTCAGAATGTTCATGGCGAAGAAGGCATCACGACCTTCCCTATCGCCACAGAAGGATGGGCCGCCGGTATGTACCTCGTGGAGACATTAACTCCTTCAGGAACTGACGTACAAAGACTCATCGTCGAGTAAGGTCCGTACCTCACCTCTTTTTTTTCACCCTCGCTACCTCCTTCTGGAGCAGCGGGGGTGTTTTTTTATAGACTATGCTATTGTGACAGCGAAAGCTCGCTAACACGGACAATATTTCATGCAAAGCGCTGCAAATCAGAAGTATTGTCAGCTAAGCAAGGGCTAAAAGAGGAATGGTACATGGTTTGACTTAAAGAGGTTATACCTGTAAAATCCTACACCTATGAACTTTGAAAAATTCACTACAAAGAGTCAATCTATTGTTTCCGGTGCTCAATTTTTAGCAACCGACCACGGTCATCCAGAAATATCTACCCTGCATGTGCTGAAGTCTATACTAAAGGAAGATCAGAGCGTGCTTCCGTATGTGATGCAACAGGGGGAATTGGCGTTAGATGCGCTAAAAGCTGCTGTAAATGCTGCCTTTAAAAGTCTTCCGACTTCTTCAGACGCGACACCGTATATGGGGCGTGATACTGCTTTTGTGCTTCAAAAATCAGTACAGATTGCGGGCAAAATGAAGGACGAATATGTAGCGACAGAGCATTTGATCTTAGGGTTGCTTCAAGATAAAGGTACCGCCGGTAAAATGCTTGCAGATATGGGATTGACCACGAAGCTCGTGGACCATGCGATCGAGAGCTTACGCAAGGGCCGCGGCGCAAGCAGCGCTGGAGCAGAAAGTACCTACAACAGCTTGGATAAATACGCGAAAAACTTGAACCAGATGGCAGAAGAAGGCCGTTTGGACCCAGTTATTGGGCGAGGAGATGAAATACGCCGCGTACTGCAAATCCTTTCACGACGTACAAAGAACAACCCTATTCTAGTCGGGGAACCTGGAGTGGGTAAAACTGCCATTGCCGAAGGACTTGCGCAGCGAATTTTGAACGGTGATGCGCCAGATAACTTGAAAGACAAAGTGGTCTACAGTTTGGACATGGGTGCATTGATTGCTGGAGCAAAATATAAGGGGGAGTTTGAAGAACGACTCAAGGCTGTAGTGAAAGAAGTGACCAGTAGCGATGGAAATATTTTGCTGTTCATCGACGAGATTCATACACTGATCGGCGCAGGCAAAGGCGAAGGCGCGATGGACGCCGCTAATATTTTAAAACCTGCATTAGCCCGTGGAGAGCTGCGCGCTTTAGGTGCCACTACCCTTGATGAATACCAAAAATACTTTGAGAAGGACAAGGCGTTAGAGCGCCGATTCCAAAAAGTTGTGGTTGAGGAGCCCGATTTGGAAAGTAGTATTAGCATTCTACGCGGGATCAAGGAGAAATATGAAACGCATCATAAGGTGCGCATTAAAGACGAAAGTGTGATTGCAGCGGTGGAGTTGAGCGCACGTTATATCACCGAACGATTTTTACCGGATAAGGCAATCGATTTGATGGATGAAGCGGCATCGAAGATTCGTATGGAGATCAATTCGAAGCCGGAAGAATTGGATATTTTGGACCGAAAGATTTTGCAGCTTGAGATCGAGCAGGAAGGCATTAAAAGGGAAGATGACCGAAAGAAATTGGCGACGATAAAGGCCGAGCTGAGTGAGTTGTACGAACAGCGGGATGCATTGAATGCGGTTTGGGTTCGTGAGAAATCGAGTGCAGAGCGGATTCAAGACATCAAAGAACGGTTGGAAGGCTTGCGTTTGGAAGCTGAGAAAGAAGAACGTTCCGGGAACTACGGGCGTGTAGCAGAAATTCGTTATGGACTGATGCAAGAGGCTGAAAAAGAGCTTGAGGTTGCAGAGACTGATCTAGAAAGCAATGAGCGCTCGATGATCAAAGAGGAAGTTACGGCAGAAGATATCGCCGAAGTAGTCAGCCGTTGGACGGGAATTCCGGTGCAAAAGATGCTAGAAAGTGAGCGCATGAAGCTGCTGAAGCTGGA
>CATITW010000220.1 GCA_949547975.1 Cryomorphaceae bacterium
CTCGTCTACTTCAGCGCAACGGTTAAGACATTTGTATAGGTACGATCCTCTTTGGGAGCTAAGGTTTCCCACGGCGTCTTTGGATGGCCCACACCTGTGAGCGGTTCGAGCGCCACAAATGATGCATGAGCAGGCGCAAACACTTGGAACCAAGAGCTCATGCCTTGTAGTGTTATCCGTTTTACGGAGTCTTCAAAGGAGAGCGATCTCCCATTGCTGAAAGCACACACGGCTTTGTCTATTTCCTCATGAACCTTCAGTCCAGTAAATGCTTTGACTACAACGGGTGTTTTGTGCCGATCGTAGGAAATTTCCGATTCCAGCTTACCCTCGATGGACCAGGCACCAACGATAGAAACATAGGGGTGCCAACCGATGTGAAAGGGCATGATGCTGTTACTGGAATTGGTTACCGAAATGTATTGTGACAAACCGTCTTCACGAAGTTCGTAGCGAATAGAAATCTGACAGGAAAATGGATAATAGGGCTTTGATCCGTCGTACTTCCATACCGCAGTAATACCTTTCGCGTCAAGGCTCAGCTCAAAATCTTCATACGCCGAAAGTCCATGAATTGTGCTGTTGGTATCCGGATCATTCAGAGGCCAAAGCCACTGCTCTCCTTCAAAATCGAAGCGATTACCTCCTTGTAATCGAGCTGGAAACGGGAATAAGAGGTGGCCTGTTTTCCACTTATCGCACGCCGAGGGAGGATCAAATTCCGGGACAACCTCTACCCCTTTCCATCGGAAAGAGCATAAGGCCGCACCTTTTGAGTTGATCACAAAGGAACCGTACGTCGTGTTGTATTCTACTCTCATCCAGGCAAATCCATTAGGCCGTTCTCGCACCGACCACAGTTGCCCGAAAATAGCTATTCGTGGTGAGAAACGCTTGGGGAATCGAATTCTTCCTTTTTCTTGGCAAGACCGAAACTATACTCCTTGGTTCCCGTGCGTATTCCGTTGACTAAAAAGATAGACAGTAGATTCACCACACCCACGGCAAGAATTTCCCAAACTGCGCTCGCCTCTATCATGATCTTGTATGAGAACACGTAGATCGCTCCGCCCAGCGCGACTTTCCACCAGCGTACACGGGTATGAACTTCAAAAACTTTAGGAATATCAGCATCTTGAAATTCAGGGCCGCGCCACAATAATTCTAGACCTTTGAGAACACCGTAACGCTTAAAATTTAACGCCAATTTCTTAAAGAAAAACAGCTGAATATTCACGAAATCACGCTGCGGCAATGCAGTTGTCAAACCATATTTTGGCTGTTCTTGCTTGGGCGCAAAGCTTCTAAAGAGCTTGTCCCAAATAATAAATACGCCTCCATAGTTCTTATCAAGATACTGCTCGTTCGAAGCGTGATGGACCTTGTGATGGGCTGGCATGACTAAAAAATGCTCCAATACGGGAATACGATCGATAAACTCTGTATGCAAGTAATACTGGTAAAAAGCATTGAGGTAGCTGCTCATGATCACGTACTCCACAGGGAATCCGACCAGAACTAAGCCACTGTACATCACACTGCGAATGGCAAAACCTAGCGGCGAAAGGGCAAAATTTACACTCAGGTTGTACTCCTCACTTTGGTGGTGTACCAGGTGAATCCCCCACATCAGCGAAACACGGTGGCCGGCTCGGTGGAAAATGTACCACACGAGATCCACGGCAAAGAAGGTTAAAACGAACGTCCACCCGTTTTCAGGAAGCTGAGGGATCCAGTCTATGGAAACGGTTTCGTGGACTAGAAAAAGGGCACGTTCGGTGAGGTATAAACCTATTAATCGGTCAAAAAAACCGAGCGACATGTTAAGCGCCGTTTGCTCCAACGTAATTGGCATACCGCGCTTGTGTAAAAAGTAAAATTCTAAC
>CATITW010000221.1 GCA_949547975.1 Cryomorphaceae bacterium
GTGATGGCTATCGCATCCGTTCGTTCTGAAATACCGGCTGCGGCACGGTGGCGTAGACCAAACTTTGAGGGAAGATCTGTGCTTTCACTTAGCGGTAGCACGGCACCTGCGGCAATAATTTCGTTTTGAGCAATGATGGTTGCCCCATCGTGCAACGGAGCATTTTTAAAGAAGATCGACTCGAGCATGATGCGGCTGAGTTTGGCGCCGAGCGCGTGTCCGGTCCCTGCAAAACTACCGAGGGGATCGCGGCGCTCAAGAACGATAAGCACTCCCGTTTTTTCGGCGGCTAACGTGGTGGTGGCTTGACACACGGCATCCACGAGCAGCGTGTCAGTAGGGGCGGTTGTGCCGACCTTCAACAGGTTGCGAATCCCCTGTCTACGCGAGAAGGTAGCGGATCCGATGACCAATAAAAATTTCCTGATTTCTTGCTGAAAGACGATCACCAAAATGATCAGTCCTGCGCCCATGAAAGAACCGAGTATTTCGGAGAGTAGGCGCATCTCTAGTAATTGGACCAGGGAGTAGAGTAAGTAGATGGCGACCATCCCTAGGAGGATGCGAATGGCCGCAGTTCCTTTGAGGAGTCGGTAAATCTGGTACAATAGAAATGCCGCAACGAGTATGTCGATGGCGTCTTTTAAGCCGAAATCTAGCGCTCCCATGTTGGCAATATGTGTGTGATTCCTTGTGGATATAAGTGTTCAAACAAGGTACAAGTTTCTACAGCTTCCCGCACGTCATGCGCACGTAAAATCTGACTGCCACCTGTCAGCGCAGCCATATGCAATGCCGTAGTACCGTTCAAAGCGTGTTCCGGGTCGATGTTTAGGGCTTTGTAAATCATGCTTTTACGAGAGACGCCGGAGAGTACGGGTCTGCCGAGAAGCTGGAATGCTTTGAGCTCGCGCAAGAGCTGGTAGTTGTGATCGAGCGTTTTTCCAAAGCCGAAACCTACGTCGACGATAGTATCGTGCACTCCAAGGTCGTGGAGATGGGGGAGTTTTTCGCTAAAGAATTGTACAATGTCTTGCGTGACGTGATTGTAGGTGGGGTTGTTTTGCATGGTCGACGGATCGCCTTGCATGTGCATCATGATGTAGGGCGACTGGTGCTCGGCTGCAACGTGGTAGATGTCTGGATCGAGATTACCGCCGGATATATCGTTAATGATATGTGCTCCTGCCGCAAGGGCTTTTTGGGCAACTTCGGCGCGGAAGGTGTCCACCGAAATGAAGGTGCCGGGGTATTGCGCGACTTGTTGCGCGACTGCCGGGAGTATGGCTTCTAATCTGTTCCATTCTTCTTCAGGCTTGACGGGCGCGGCTCCAGGACGGGAAGAGTAGGCTCCGACGTCGATGATTCGTGCTCCTTCCTTGAGCATTTGGGCTGATCTGCTCGCCGCTTCAGAAGGCGCGTCTAACCTGCTTTTGGCGTAAAAAGAATCCGGTGTGATGTTGAGGATTCCCATGACCCAAGGTGTGGATAAGGTGTGAATGTCTCCTTCAATCTTCAGCAAAAACTCAGGCATTGTTATTTGTATCTTCGTTGAACTAGCAAAGCTAACAAATGAATACAGCTGACCAATTCGATGCCGTGCTTTCAAAATGTCACGGCCTCTTCGAGAAAAAAGGAAAAGATTACGGAACGGCATGGCGCATCTTGCGTTTGCCTTCACTTACCGATCAAATATTTATCAAAGCGCAGCGTTTGCGCAGTATAGAAGATAAAGGAACTCAACTGGTGGACGATCCGTTAGAAGGCGAATTTATCGGCATCCTGAATTACAGCATTATGGCATTGATCCAGCTTGAACGCGGGGTGGTCGAGCAGCCGGACATGGA
>CATITW010000222.1 GCA_949547975.1 Cryomorphaceae bacterium
GGCACTGGATTCACACCGATCTGCGTTTGATCGAAATAACCGAGCTGCGAAAGCTCACGAATCGTACGCTGGATCATCGCTTTAGAGAACAGGTCACCAGGTTTTGTACGGACTTCACGGTAAATCACATGATCGTTCGTGCGTTCGTTACCGGTGATGCTCACTTTGCGAATGGTCGCTTGACGTCCCTCTTGGATGCGGATCTCAATATCGATGGTGTCGTTCACTACGCGCTTTTCGATAGGAACGACTTGAGAGAACAAATACCCGTTATTTAGATACACTGAAGCCACGTCGTTTCCGTTCGGATCAAAACTCACGCGCTCAGTAAGGTGCTGTGAATCATACACATCCCCTCTTGAAATCTTCAAAATGCTCTTCAAAAGGGACGTTTCATATTTCGTGTTCCCCATAAAGGTGATGTCGCCGAAATAGTATTTACGCCCTTCTTCTAGTTCTATTTTTATCTGGATCAATTCATCACTGACGCTCCACGTCGTGTCTCTCACAATCCTCGCATCGCGGTATCCTAGGCTGTTGTATTTCGCAACCAAAGCCTTTAAATCATCGCGGTATTCTTTCTTCTTGAGCTTAGAAATTTTGAACCACGCTTTGCCTTTGATTTTCGTGTTCTTCATCGCACGACGTAGCACCTTATCGCTCACTGCCTCGTTCCCTACAAACTGTATATCGCCAATTTTTACGCGCTCACCCGTTTTGATCTGGAAACCTAAAATCACAGCGTTGTTGAACGCCGTATCCTTCTTCTGAACGACATTCACATCGGCATTCAAATAGCCTTTTTCTCGGAAGTATTTTTTGATTTTGTTGCGGCTCATCACCACTAGGTTCTCGTTCACCACCTTTCCAGCGCGCAGACCGAGGTCCTCACGAATATCGTCCTTCCATGCGTTCTTTACCCCAACGATGTAGTACTTACTCATCTTCGGAAGCTCCTCAAGCTGAATGTCCAAGTAGACTTTTTTTCCACTCTTATTGACCACCTTAAAAGTGATATCTTCAAAAAGCTGCTGGCGCCAAAGCGTGCGAATGGCATCGGAAATTTTTGGATCAGGGAACTGAATATCGTCGCCAACACGAAGGTTGGTCAGCATGATTACCACGTTTGCGTCCAAGTTTTGGCTACCTGTAACAGTAATGCCGCCTATTTCGTAATCAACACCTGGAATAAGATTGAAATCGCTCGTTCCGACCTCTTGTGCTTGTGCACCGATCGAGAGGCAAGCCAATACCACTGCCCAAAAAATATTCTTCATCTTCTTACTTTGCCGTTAGCTGTTCTGAAGTCTGTCCGAACCTACGCTCACGCTTTTGAAAAGCGGCAATCGCCTCGTACAATCCTTCGGCATCGAAATCTGGCCACAAGATGGGTGTGAAATAAAACTCTGCATAGGCGAGTTGCCAAAGCAGGTAATTACTGATTCTTTGCTCACCCGAGGTGCGTACTAAAAGGTCTGGATTCGGCATGCCTGCGGTAAACAGATGTTGCTCGATATGCTCTTCTTTTATGTCCTCTGGGCGCAGTGCACCGCTAGCGACCTCAGTAGCCACCTTGCGAAATGCTTGAACCATCTCATCTTGCGAGCCGTAGCTCAATGCAAGCGTCAAAGTTAACCCATCATTCCCGGATGTAGCATCTATGACAGAGATTAACTTTTTGTTTGCTTTTGAGGGCAACGAAGCCACATTTCCGATCGCGTTCAAACGGACATTATTTGCTTGCAACGTCGGCAATTCCTTCTCAAGAGCGGTCATTAAAATGTTCATCAACGCATCCACCTCCGACTTAGGACGGTTCCAATTCTCGGTTGAAAAGGCATACACTGTTAGATAATCTAGACCCAATTCCGCCGAGGCCGTGGTAATACGACGCAAGGCCTCCACACCGACCTCATGCCCACGAACGCGCGTCATAAAGCCTTGTTTCTTTGCCCAGCGACCATTGCCGTCCATGATCACAGCGATATGTTTGGGCATGTTCTCCGGGTCCAAACCAGCCTTAAGGCGGTTGTCTTGAAATACTTTAGAATGCACTGCAGCGTTCATCGCGTGGACTTAGGTTATAGAATATGGTAATGCCTGCAAAAATACTCCAATCTCTCGTATTTGCATTGCCTCTTGCAAGTCCAGGCACATAGGCCACATTTCCAGGATTGGAAAAATAGGCAGCTTGCGCATTCCGGCGGTCCAAAAGATCGAGTGCGTTCACGAAATCGCCCGAAGTATCGTCCATGTAGTCCGACCCGTAACGGCGCCATCCCAGCTCTGTGGTGATGCTCCAATCCCGAGCAATACTGCGGCGGTAACCCAGACCAAAAGGGACCGTAAGTGTGGTGGTGCCGTAGTACAACTGATTCGTCAAATCCGTTTGCTGGCCTTCCGTCCCAAGGGTACGTAGGTCCACATAGTCCTCTTCCCACTCGCCTTGCGGATTGTAGGCGGTAATGCCCAAACCGGCAAAGAGGTAGAAGGTTTGGTTAAATTTTGATCCTGTGGTATACGGCCAAAAATTGAACTCAGTCATCATCGAAAGCTCGGAGACTTCCGTACGGACTGCAATGCCGCGGTTGCTTTTAAAATCGTCTTTCGCCCAAAGGTCGTTTGCCTCGAGATAGCC
>CATITW010000223.1 GCA_949547975.1 Cryomorphaceae bacterium
GTCGTAATTGGTTGCGAATCAGGAGACGTTTTGTTTTGAATTTGTAATTAGAACTAAGCTTCTACCAGACGGTAAATACC
Source organism: Cryomorphaceae bacterium (assembly GCA_949547975.1). The sequence goes on from CATITW010000223.1 coordinate 81, forward strand.
CGTTTCTCCACTACTGGTGCTGATGATTTTGGCATCCCTTAGTGTCTTGATGTACTTTCTAGCGGTTCTTTCCTGAACAGGGAGCACATCGGTAAACTCCCTGACAAGGTCTTTGTAGGCGATACTCTGGTTTTCTGTGAAAGCACTCTTGGCGATACTAATGATTTCATTTTGCCTGCGAACAGATGGGGAGTCACCGTGCTTTTCACCTTTGGTGATATGGGCTTTGAGCTCCTTGTCCCATCCCATGATGTACTGAGGCACATCCAGAGGACTTCCTTCACGCACTTTTAGAGGTTTGACCACGGAATACTGGGGGTCGTCATCCTTTTCAATAGAGATGATCCCAGCTGCCTTACGCTGCACCTCGGAGCCCAGGTGTCCACGTAGTTTGTAGCCACTAGGGCTTAGGTGAAGGACTCCCACTATACAGGTCTTGTAGATTCCTGCTAGCCTAAAGAGTTCGTCAATGAGTCCTACAGCGGAGTCTTCATCGTTCACACCCATCATTAGATCGGCAATACCGTCTATGATAACCATATGAATGCCTCCCAGCTCATAATAGAACTTATCCATGGACTGAAGGATGCTCATTAGGCGGTCCTTTCTATCCATTCCAACAAGTCCATAAGTCTTGAACCACTCAGGTGGAGTTTGTGCATCTGCACGCTTTAAAATGCGCTTCATGTTTTTGTAGAGCTGTTCCTCGGATTGTTCTGTATCATAGAACAGGACAGCCCTGCCATCAAGGTTGGGTACTACTTCAGCACCTAGTAGATCAATGTCTTCAAACTCATCAAGCATAGTCCCTGCTAAAAGGGCTCCGAGGTAATTGGATTTACCTGAGCCTTCACTTCCTGTGATGGCCATGATATTGCCCTCTGTTCCAATGGGGACGTCATTAATAGAAATGACGGGTTCGGCGGGTATTGGAGGCTTTGAAAAATCCAGCTCAAAGCTTTTGAGCATACTCATGGTCTCGTCATAGAGTCTATCGAGCATGTCCGTAAAGATTTTGTTCAGGTCTTTTGCGGTGTTTCCCAATCGGAAGAAGTCACTGATGTCCTTTTGGTCTTTTGCACCACTAAGTGGTAGGGCCAAGGATTTTACATCAAACTCCTTGAGACGCTCACGCATGGTGTTCATGGATTTGATACCCGTCTGGTCCATGTCATAGAGTAAGACGATGTGCTTGAATCGAAAGGAGAACCTGCGTATAATCTTCTTGGGGATGTTCGCTGTTTCAGAGTTGAAGCAAATGGCGTTGAACCCATGTGCAGCAAGGCTTAGCACGTCCTTTTCACCGCCTGTGATAAACAAGAGGTCACCACGCTGAGGAAGCTGTTCAATGCCAAAAGTATAGCCTTCATGGAGGTTGCCACTGTAGCGAAACCGGTCCTTTGAATTTGAATAGGGGCGATAGATCTTGACATAGCCGCTTCCAGGGTAAGCGAATATGGGTGCTGAATCCGTGGACTCTAAACTGTACTCTTTGTCTTCTTTAGTTACCCCACGAAAAGTCTTAACACTACGTACGTTGTATTTCTTCAGTGTATCCATGTTCACGCCATACATCAACCAGTACATCTGTTCATCTGGGGTAAAGGCCTTGTACTGTGGTTCTAGATACCTTTTGCTTACTTCTTCTCTGTTTTCAGATATGGTTAGTGGGTCCACTTCGCTGGCTTTTTTAATGGTGTTTGGATATCGATTGGTCAGTTCACGCACCTTGTCCTTGTTGCTGGATAATCCGAGGCCGAGCTCCCGATTGATGATTTCCATGACATCAATGAAATCCTCTCGGTCAGCCGTGTTCTTATTGAAAATCCAACCTACAAATGAGAAGCAATCACCTATGTAGTCTAAGTTGCCGTGATCTACAAAGCTGTAGTTGCCACAGTCCTTCTGTCTATAGACATAAGCACTGGGCTTAGTGTCGTCATAGAAAGGGTTTAAGAATGCCTTTCCAACACCTGGGAAACCAGTGATGTATTTCTTGAATATATCCAACCCGCCATCCGTGGCCGATAAGATTCCTTCCTTGCTCAGCGCCATTAGATCTTCTGGTTTTGGATGCTTAAACTCTTATTCGGACCATTCTCTAACAGCTCTTTGATGTCTCTAAGCTCATAGTAGTCTTTGTTCTTGACAGTCGTGGGTACGAGGTATCCCTGTTGCTTGTAGGTAACAAGGGTTCTCCTTGAGCAACGCATGATTTGCATTGCCTCCTGGGTTGTTACCCATTCCCTGGCAATTTGCCTAGCTGGGTCTTGAAGTTTGATGATCTCTTGATGAACCCTTTCAATCTTTTCTAAGAGGTTCTTGTAGGCCTGCTTTTCCATCGTGATTATTTCCATAGTTGCGGTGATGTTTTGTACACCACAATGCTAGGGAGGCACGGCGAGAAAAATTGGTAACTTACTAGTAACTAACCAAAAATATATTTTTAAATATTTGATAATCAGGGTCTTTCGGCAGCTGCTTTTTCAAAGCCTAAAGTAAGTTTATCCAAGAACGGTGTGATTGAATTCTGCCTAACTACAAGTTTTGACATGATTTGCTCAAAGTCATGACAGTCAAACCCAAAAACGTCTCCCCACTTGAGCATGAACGCCTTTCTTGTCTCCTCCTCAGAAAGTCTACAGGCGTCAATGGCCATGCCTAATTCTACAACAGCATACTTTTTAATATTATGCTTGAAGGCAGCGCCTTTGGACCGTTTGACCGGTGGTGAGAAATCGTGAGACCTATAGTATTTCCATTGTTTATCCAGGCACTTTTTTAGCTTTCGGCAGTAACGTTGTTGAAGTTTGACAAATAGCAGTGTTTTTTTTTCACATCTTCAATGTCAACCTGCTGAAGTTCCTCCCACTCTTTGGCTTGAATTTTTGCATGCGATAGGGATATATCCTCTCCAACATGCTTGAACGCTTGTTTGAGCTCTTCCACGGCAATTCTTACTTCAACAAGTAGTCTTTCAAGCGTTACACTGCAAGATTCTTGAAGAGTGAATTTGAGCTTATCTATATTGCTGGTGTAAATCCCATTGAGAAATTGCTCATAGGTGATTAGGGAAGCGTGACCATTGAATTCCATGGGCGACTCATAGCTAAAGTCTAGCATTCCATGTAGGTTTTCGCAAGGATTAGCTGAGATATTGATATCGGCCCGACGTAGCTCTTTGACAAGTTCATCAATTGGCAGTGTGTTCGTCATTATAAAATAGTTTATGATTTAATGTGGAAAGGTCTATTGATTTGCTCATTATGTAGAATGACGCCTAAGAGCAAGTTTTCACACTTTCTGGCCAGGCAGCCCAATCGGCCGCGGAGGATATTTCGTCTAATTGCTTAAGTTAATGGGGTAAAAAGGGCTTTTTTGACTTGTTGTTCAATTTCCGCCTCAGGACTATCGTAATGTCCATTGTGATTGTCGATATACATCTAAGATGCTCTTGTAGATTTGGATTACGCCTACTGTTATCGCGATGGGGTTGTTCGGAATACTCCAAACACACGTTTGGAATCACGTGTAATTCCAGAATCCTAGTGTTTTCAATATCTACACTTAAAGATCAAAGTGAAATTTTGATCTCAAAGTATAGAAGGGTAGTGGAATAGATTGACTTGTTCTGCTCTGGAGCGCTCTGATATCACCCTGGTAAGGCACGCGGCATCCTATCTATATAGGAATGCCGCGTGCCCTACCTAAAGAGATATGATACGAAACTGATAATCAGCGTGTTAAAATAAAATCGAGAAAAAAAAGATAAAGAGGCAATGTCGCCTTGCACATGGATTGCGTCGTTTTGCGTAAAAGCTTACCTTGCAATTTAACGCAAAGGGACGCAGTTTCTGAGAAGTCTCCATCAGGCATGCTGAGTCCCCAAATCGTACACCAAGTGTGCAAGTGCGCTCTAAAAACGCTGGGGAACAGCATATTGCCGATATGAGTTGTGGTGATGGACGGAATCGAACCGCCGACACATGGATTTTCAATCCATTGCTCTACCAACTGAGCTACATCACCTCCGTAAGAGGACGGCAAATATACGCTTCTGATTGAATTGTAAAAACTCTTTTTTCAAAATTATCTAATGAGGCGGCTCAGCAAGACTGGTCCAGGGGATTTTGAGTGCTTTTAAGAATTGTTTATCAGCAGTTTAGAAGTTGCGAATGGATTTTATGAGAATTGATCATGTACGCTTAACTTGCGGCAGATGGAAAAGCGAGTGAAGTAGCACCGCACATCTTGATTTGCGTATAAAATGAACCGCACTATAAACTCTTCTTTACTCGTCTTTGATCAGGGAAATACCTTGGTAAAACTGGGCCTGTATGTGAACCATGAACTGATCGAGCAGCGGCAGTTTGACACTTTAGCAGCGAAAGACCTCGCCACTTATGTTGAGCATGTCCAAACGTCTTATGAGGATTGTGGATTTTTTGGGATCTCGTCTGGAGACGTAAAGGCATTGCCGGATGTTCTTCAAAACGCTTGCGCAACCAGCGCTGAGTTGCGCGGACCCTTAACCATGGTCTACAAAACACCAGATACCCTAGGGATGGACCGCTTGGCGATGGCCGCATCGGCTTATCTAGAGCACAAAGAGGATGTTCTTGTAGTGACTATGGGGACCTGTATTACCTATAATATTGTTAAAAACGGCGCTTTTATCGGGGGTGCCATTTCACCGGGATGGGCCATGCGGTACCGCGCCATGCATGCATTTACGGCCGGTTTACCACTTGCCCACTACCAAGAAACCACCCCGCTAGTAGGTACTGACACTGACGAGAGCCTTCGTGCTGGCGTGGATATTGCGATAGCACAAGAAGTGGACGGCATGATTAGGCAATATTGCAAAGTAAATGTTATTAAAAGTGTGGTCCTCTGTGGCGGAGATGCAAAACGCTTGTCTAAGCCCTTAAAAAACTACATATTTGCACCCGTTAATTATGAATTACACGCGCTCAAGCGATTACATGAATATATCGAAACTACAGGTCCGCTTTAACTTGCCCCTCAAGACTCTTTTTCTAGGAGCATTCTTATCGTTGGCACTCTCTTCTTTTGCGCAGACCAATTCTGTCAGCCCCCTTAGCATCGGTGGTTTGGGAGAAACTACCTTTGGCGTGACTCCTACCTTTTTGGGTTTAGGAGGTACCGGTATTGCCTACGCAGATCGCTACACCATCAACATGTTGAACCCTGCAGGGTATACCAATATGTACTACACCACCCTTGAGATGAGCGGCGCACATCGTTCGTTTCAGCACCGCATCGCAGCGGATGACGTGGATCAAACAAATTTCAACTCCTATTTCGACTACTTCGGCTTCGGCTTCAAATTCAACGAATGGGCGGCGGGTGCATTTTCTTTATCACCCTATGCGGCGAAGGGGTACAGCATCAGCGTCGCGGACAGTTCAGAGGACTTCGGAGTATATGAATACAGAAGTACCGGCACTGGCGGTTATGACCAATTCAAATTAGGCCTCGCTGCCGAACCTGTCAAATGGTTTTCGGTCGGTGCAAACATGCGCTACGTGTTCGGTGAAGTCACACAAAGCAACAAGACCATCATTGCCGATAACTCCTTCCTTTCGGTCAGCAAAACAAACAAGAGCGGGATCAGCGATTTCAGTTTTGATTTCGGAACACAGCTCAAAGGCGAGTTTGGGAAATACAAAGTGAACCTGGGTGCCGTCTATGCCTTAGGTGGCGCTATGAACGCCCGTCAAATCTCAACCCAATATTCCTTTATTAATAGTGGGATTGTCGAAACGCCTGTGGATACCTTGTTCTACAACCTCGCTGAAAACGGAACGATGCGCTTACCATCTTCATATGGAGTAGGGTTCAGCCTGGCCAAGACCGTCGAGAATGCACCGATCAACGCTTGGGATCTCGTCGCAGATTACCGCATCACCAACTTCAGTGAATACCGCGATTTTGTTCCCGAAGGAGGCAATATACCCCCAGCAACCTTGACCAACTCTCAACGTTTGAGTGCCGGTTTTGTGTTTGTTCCGGCTTACACTTTCAAAGGTCTACGCAGATCGTCCAACTATTTAGCCATCGCACGATATAGAATAGGTGCATTTACCGAGACGGGGCAGTACACTTGGGACAGCGATCCCTACACTTCGCGAGAGGTTTCGATGGGAATGAGTTTCCCGATCATCTACAGATCTTTGGCTCCCGGTGAACAAAAGGCAAGCTTTTTGAATATATCAATAGGACGAGGTCAGCGCTGGGACGGTGCGAGTACCTCGTTACAAGAGGATTATTGGAATTTCAATCTTGGTATCACCTTGAATGACAAGTGGTTCCAACAATTTAAATACAGATAAAAACAACAATGATTATGAAACGAATTCTATTCGTTCTTGGCGCAGTCTTGATGACTGTTGGTGTTAACGCTCAAAGCAAATGGGGCGAAACTGCTGCAGATTCAGTAACCTGTTACGAGAACTACAACATTTTTGGCTCGTACTACCAGAGCAAAAACTACAGCGATGCCTTTGACTCTTGGTTGAAAGTCTACCAGGTGTGTCCGGCTGCAAAAAAGGCAACCTACATCTATGGTCCTAGAATCATTGAGACTAAAATCAAAGCGACAGAAGATGCTGCAGCAAAGCAGGAGCTAGTCGATATTTTGGTCGGATTGTACGACAACAGGTTAAAGTACTTCCCGGGTAAAGAAGGGTATGTACTTTCTGAGAAGGCGTCGAAATACATTAAATACAACAAAGACAGCGTCGAGCAGGCAGCTGTGTATTTCGAACAAGCTTATGCCGTGGCAGGTAAAGAGATGTCAGCAAGTCAGCTGAACGCCTATTTCCTAACGAACATTCGTTTGTTCAACATCACTAAAGATGTAGATGGATTGTTCTTGGTGTACAACCGCGCGATCGAAGCTTTGGAGTACAATTCTCAAGAAGGTGCCAATACAGTGAGCATGTTGAGCGCTAAGGCGGACAGCGTTGAGTTGAGTTCAAAAGAGCAAAAGATGTTGGCTAGAAGTCAAAAATCGGTAGCGAATTTTGATAAAGTGCAGAGCAATATCGAAAAGGCACTTAGCCCATTGTTGACGTGTGAGAAGCTTGCTGTTATTTACAACGAAGAGAAATTTGAGGAGCACAAAGACGACACAGAGTGGTTGAAGCGTGCTGCGAAAATGCTTCAGAAGGAGCGTGAAGGTGAAGACGGTGAGATGACGAGCTGTACGGACAATCCAGTGTTCCTATTGATCGCGGAGCGTTTGTATGAATTGGAACCAAGTGCAAGTGCTGCTCGTTCGATGGCTAAACTAGGTGTTCGTAAGAACGACTGGGCGATGGCGAAGAAATACTACCTCGAGGCAGTTGCTCAGGAAGAAGATCTACGTAAGACGGCAGATGATTACATGGGTCTAGCTTATGTGAACAACAAAATGGGGGCTTTAAGCTCAGCAAAGAGCAACTGTTTGAAAGCAGGTCAGCTGCGCAAAGGTTGGGGTAACCCTTACCTGTACCTCGCTACTATTTATGCGGATGCAGCAGGAACGTGTGGTGCGAATGCGGTAGAGAAAAATGCAGTGTACTGGGCAGCGATCAACAAGCTGAACTACGCACGTAGCATCGATCCAAGCATCGCTAGCAAAGCGCAGAAACTCATCAACGCCTACAGCGGAGCAGTACCGGATAAAGGGGTTGCTTTCCAGCTAGGATTTAAAGAAGGCGACAAGATCGATATCGGTTGCTGGATCAACGAGACGGTTTCAGTGAAGTTCTACTAATCGTAACTTCATTCACCAACAACATATGTAAATCCCTGGGTGCAGATGCTCCCGGGGATTTTTTTTAGCACTATTTTAGTTACGTGAAACAACCTCGAAGGCGACATTTTTCATTTTTCAATACCCCACCTCGGCATCTGGTGCAGCGGTCCTTTTTTATCCTTCTCGTGGGTCTACTGGCCTCATGCTCGAACGAAGAAGCTGTTGTGGAAGAAGTGAATGCCCCACTTAAGAGTTACCCGTTAAACGAACAGTTCGGTGCACGTATCACCTATAGCGATAGTGGACTTCAGGTGCTTGAGATTCAAAGTGGGATCGTGCAAGATTTCGGGAATCTAGATCCGTCGTATGTATTTTTCGGTCGCGGCTTACAAGTAAAATTTTACAACGGCGAAGCGCTCAGCTCTACCGTGCTTACAGCAGATACGGCTCGTCAGCTGAAGAAAGAAGACCTTTGGGCGATCGGCGGCAACGTCACTGTAACCAACGGCAAAGGAGAACGCATGCAAACAGAGCTGTTGTATTGGGA
>CATITW010000224.1 GCA_949547975.1 Cryomorphaceae bacterium
AAGAGTGGCGCAAGCAAGGACAGCATTAACGAGGTGTTCAACACGCCGATCCCGATGACGGTATTTACTTGGCAAGGAGATAAGGACACACTCATGAGCCCGATGGACAGCATCATGTACTATAAGGGTCTGTACCAAGTAGGGATGATGTCCATGGAACCCCAAACCGGCCATGTTAAAGCTTGGGTCGGCGGGAACGACTACCAGTATTTTAAATACGATCACGTCAAACAAGGAAAACGCCAGGTCGGCTCCACATTTAAACCCTTCGTGTACGCTTCGGCCATCGTAGAAAAAAACTACAGCCCGTGCATGGAAGTGCCGAATGCAAAAATCTGTATCGAAAAAGGCGAATACGGTCTGATCGAAGACTGGTGCCCGTCCAATTCTGACGACGAATACGGCGGCACAAAATCCCTCAAACATGCCCTAGCGAATTCAATGAACACGGTCACGACCTTCCTGATGAAGCAGATCGGGCCACGCCCTGTGATCAACCTTGCGCGCAAGATGGGTATCACCGGAGACATTCCAGAAGTACCCTCGATCGCTCTAGGAACCGTAGACCTCAGCGTTTACGAGATGGTCGGCTCGTACACCACCTTTGCAAACAAGGGCCGCTACGTCGAGCCCATCATGATCACACGTATCGAGGACAAAAACGGCGTGGTCTTGGAAGAGTTCACCCCAGAAACCCGCCAAGTCATCGGCGAAAAAGACGCCTACGCTGTACTCAAGCTCCTTATGGGTGTTACTGAGGACGGAACCGGAGTTCGCTTGCGTCACAACTTGGGCAAAAATTTCTACCGCAACAAGGCCGTTACGGGCTACCCGTACGAGTTCAAAAACGAGATTGCAGGAAAAACTGGGACCACACAGAACAACTCTGACGGTTGGTTCATGGGTGTTGTCCCGAACCTGATCACCGGTGTTTGGACCGGTTGTGAGGACCGCGCTGCACACTTCGGCGGTGGTTGGGGAACCTACTACGGACAAGGGGCCACAGCAGCCCTCCCGATCTGGGCGGTCTACATGAAAAAGAACTACGCCAATCCCGAGCTTGGAATCTCCCAAGAACCCTTCGAAAGGCCTAAAGGAAAGCTCGACATTGACGTAGATTGTGAAGGCGTCAGCACCGGTGGCGGTACCGACGACTTTGATGAAGAGGAATTTTAATCTTCTTTAGGTGCAAGCACTGTAGGCTCGTACCCTTCGGGAATGCCCATAGGGAAACGGCAATGCGCGCGAATTCCTTCGAAAGGTAAATCTTCTAGATACATCCCATAAGCGCGGCGTTCAGCGTACAGATTTAATCCAGACGTTACTATGGATAGTGGTACTGTCGCAAATCCGAAAAGCCCATGAGGGATGAAGAGCAATGGCGATGTGCTTGCGGACCAGCCCGTAGTGGTCACCTCAGGACGCAGGGCATGTAATTTATAATCGCCGTATTGGCGTGGTGAAAATAGCTCGATACGGCCTTCTCTTCGCTCTATCGAGATCACTCCGGAGCTGTCTATATACAGCAACTCGCCAATCATCGTATTAAGAACATTCGAAGCTTTAGGATTCATGATTAAAGCGCCGCGCTGGCCGAACAGCGCTTTTTCGCTCCCTGCTTTAGGAACGTTCGACCAAGCAACATTTTGGGTAGAGGCACATCCGGCTAACAGCAGAAGGGCCGTAGAAAGAAATAGAAACTTATTTTTCATGGCTGGTAAGGATTGGGGTTTGAATACGGGAAGCCCAAAATTTTGCTTCCATCTCTGCTTCGTACGCTTTGTACACAGGCGCCTGGTCACGCAAGTACTTCCGCGGCTGTAACAACATAGAGCGCAGCGCACGCGGGTGACCTTCGTCGTTCCAAGCAGTACGGCTCCACTCGAGGTAAAATCCTTTTGAGGCTAGGAAGATGTGTGACGGTGCTTCTAACGGCTCAAAGTACAGTTCGCGCGCATCGCCTGGCATGCTGATCAGGTGCTTCGTATCGTCGTGCATCAGTGCAACTTCTTCCGGTCGGTCCTGCTGATCGCTTACAATGCGAGTGATGTGGTGCACGGTAGGAGTAACCTTTTCAGTGATCTCCACAATCTCCAGCGCATCTATTCTCCAAAGCCCTTGAGTCAGCTCAAGTTTCAAGTGACCGTCGCTTTCGCCGATCGGCAGCACCTGTGTGTTTACAGCGATCGGTCCAGTTTCTTTAAAAGAGCCTAACGATTTTCCTTGGGCATTTTGCACCTCGATCGGTCCGAGGTATTGCATGATACCGCCTTCAAGCAACCAATGTTTTTGCGCGTCGCTGTGGTTCATGATGGCCATGCGACGTCCATAATCGGCGCCCATATGCTCCAAAGTCCCATAGAACAGGAAGGTTGACATGAGCGTCTGACGGTACACGAGTTTAACACCGTATTGCTTGCCTGGACTCGCCTCAAAGTTGACTTCAAGGTGTGTTTTCGCAGCTAAATCTTTTTCATCGGCCAATTCGAACCACTCCAGCTCATCGCGCTTATGAACCTCTTCTAAAGGCAGTCCGTCTTTTGCTACTGTGGCGGCTGGACCTTGTTGAACGCGTAGGAATTCATCATCAACGGTGTGCACGACTTCACTCCCCGACTCTTCAGGAACCGCAAAAAGTACCACTTCATTAATATTGTGCGTTTCAAGGGCCTCGTTTTTCATCACAATGCGTTCATCACCAGGTAGCATGATCTGTGGCAATGCATCAATGTCTCTATGTTCTAGCGTAGGTAAAATAGCATTTGTAAACCCTTCCGCGTCGCTTTTAAACAAGTGGTCGGATTCATTTTGGTAGAACGTAGGGCACGAACCGAAGCAGGTTTTTGGATTTATCAAACAGGCAATTCCAACACCCAGGTCTACAGCTGCCATTAAAAAGGTCCCCCCGAAAAAAGCGCGTTCATCCAATTTTAGATTTCGTGAGGTGCGCCACAGCTCAATGCCTTCGACATCCAGTTCAGCGAGTGCAAATTCTTTCGAGGCAGGTTTGCCTTGAGGGGATAATCGCTGCATGTTCCCAGTGATCGTGCCTTCAGTAGTAATGCGCCAGTCTGGCTCAAAAATTACGGAACCTCCATCGGCGTAGTAGCCTTGCAACGTGATTTCGTGTTTAGGGTGAAGTACCCTTTCTGTGGCGGCGAGCTCAAGATCCGAATGGGTCTTTTTAGTGAGGTCGGCATGATTCCAGGTCGTACATCCGGTAAGAGCGAGAATCAGACTTAAGTTTAGTAGTAGGTTTTTCATACTATAAAAATAGAAATGTGTAGCGATTTTCAAAGATTTCACCTTGAATTTGCAACATATACGTACGTGCAAACGGACTTAGTGGGGATACAGAGCGTATAATTTCAAATTATGAGATTTTTTGACTCAGTATCTCTATTTGTATTATGAGCTTTTATACTTAGCTTTGGCGAAACCAAATCTTAGCATCTGAACCTATGCGCATCCC
>CATITW010000225.1 GCA_949547975.1 Cryomorphaceae bacterium
CATAAGAATCTACAAGCGCTGCACTCAATACATTACGGGTTACAACACTGTCAAGATCCACGTAGTTGGTAGACCACGGTGTAGTAGCCTCCGGGGTGATTGCTAGAATCTGTAGGGCGGGACGTTGGTACACAACCGTTGTATTATCGGCGCGCAGTGAATCGGCTAATGAGGTGATTTCAAACGTATCATTTGGCAACACATTGGACCAATTCAGTCCTGCACTAGTCCCCGTCGTTGTTGCATATAGCGCACCATTTTTACGAATTTCCCAAGGCAAAGAAACGGCTGTACTGCTGCGCCATTCAAAGCGCTGATCGTCCGTATACTCTTCTAAACGCTGGTTTTCTAGTGGATTACGTTGGGGTAAGATGACTTGCTTATACTTCGTCTGAATGGAATCAAATCCGAAGCTCAGCAACGTTGCTTCAGGAAAGGGTTGCCAGTCCGTGATTTGCGGATGAACCGCATTTAAGACGTCTTGCAATGCAGATTTATCCCAGTCCCCGAGATAGGAACCGTCTTTAAGATAGGTGCGATAGGTCCCTGGGGCGAGTTGATTTACGGCGGAGCGATACCAGCCAGTTTCCCAACCGGCAGGATGATGATCGACAACGACCTCCCGGAATTCTCCTTGCGAGCGCCAGTCTAGCAACGAAAGCACTACAAAAATAATGGTCAAGATTCTCAGAAGTAGCACGAGCCAATCCTTTACCCACTGCTTTCTGCGTTGGGAAGTTTTGAGCTCCTTCACCCACATCAGCGAGGGAATGAGGGCTGTTTTTCGCGCTTTTCTTCCGAAAAGGTGAATTATAATCGGCACCAAAACGGCTAGGAGCCCCCAGAGAATAAGTGGGTTGGTTACCTTCATTGCACCACTGCATTTACAAGAGTGAGGGGAAATTTAAGTGGGTCCGAATTTAGCTGAAGGTTCCCAGTAAAGGTCACAATGTCATCGGTTGTGAATGCTTTTGCCTCCTTTAGAACCAATTCAAGCACCGTCTCCGGTCCAGCAGCGCCACAGAAAAAACACGAAGCGAAGGGAAAGGCGCTGAGCGCATATTCTTGGGACTCGGTATCTAGTGCGATGACATATCCGGTAACTTTTACTGCTTTTCCGTCCCAGCGCTGCAAATCTTCGGTCCATTTAGCCTGTTGCAACCAGGTAGATGACGCCTCGTCAAAAACTTCCTCGAATTGCAGACGTTCGAACGTGCTCCAAGTGAGTCGTTCTTGCGCGAACAGACCGAGGGTTGTGCACAAAGAAAGTAGCATGCATAAATTTCTCATCACCCGTGTAGACTAGCGTTTTGAAGAATGAAGAACAATCGAAACGGATCCTTTTCATTGAATACAAGGGTGCCTTTGATGACTACGAATTGGTCTGTAATAAACGCATCTGGTCGCTCTTTAAAAACCAATTCTACCACCGTATTCGGCGCAGCATTTCCGCAGAAAAAACACGAGGAAAAAGCATAACGACTCAGCGCGTACTGGTTGCCTTCGACATCCACCGGTACCAAATACCCTTGAATCACCACCTCCGTGTTCTTGTATTTGTCCAACCACGATGGAAAGGTCGGCTGGTACAATCCGTCTGGCGTGGTAGAGTAGGGCACTGCGAGTAGATCCCAGGGGATCACCTGCTGCCCCCATAGGCTCGAGCTTCCTAGCACCATTGCGATGCAAATCAGTAGTTTTTTCATGAACGAATGCGTATAAAAAGTAAAGCTGCGATTCCAATAGGCAGTAAAGCTACCCCTGCGCCCATTGTCGCAATAGAGCATCCAAAGCCCCATAACAGGAGCACGTGCAGTAAAAATCCGCTAAGCGCGCTGATCAGAGGCAGACCATAGAGTGCTAAATAACGCTCGAGCGGCGATGTTTTAAGATGCTGCAAATACAAACGAGCTTCGCGTTCACCCCGAGCTAAAAAGTAAAGGAATGCGATAAACAACAACGCTACTGCAGCTGGAAGCAGCATGCCCCATGTTTCAAGTTTAGCAAGGGTAGGTGCCCATTGTTTCTGCAGCCCGGCAAAAATAAAGACTGGAAATGCACCTTGTTCGTTCGCTCGTGCATCAAACACCCGCGGCAACATCACAAGCGCCGATTTGGATTTTAGTCGAAGCATAAGGGCCGTCACAGCGCCAGCGCCTTGGCCATGGTGCATGTCATAGTACGCTTCAACGGGAACAAAAAACGCTTCATTATCTGCTGCACGTTTCCCACGGGTCAGCCCAACTACCTCAAGATGGTGGTGGTCGTGCGCCTCGCCCTTGGCATCACTTCCATGGGAGCTGTGCAGATGGTCACCGATCGAAATTTCTAAACGCCTGGCC
>CATITW010000226.1 GCA_949547975.1 Cryomorphaceae bacterium
GTGGCGGTCATTTATCAGATATTGAGCGCTGAAGTTCAGCCGTTTATCTACTTTGCTTTTTAAGTCGAACTGACTATCTTCAAGCAAAGCCTAAACAACATGTCTTCAAAGATTAAACTCGCCGGAATCTTTTCCGTTCTCATCCTCGCCGTCGTTTTCTATCAAGCCTTCAAAACGCCCGAAACATTAGACGGTCCCGTTCTAGTTCCCTTGTACGAAAGCACTGATAATATTAGCCTTCGCGGCTTGCATGCCACAGACGATTCTGTGGTGGTGGTAGGCGGCAGCAGTGGTGTGTTTGGCTTCAGTTTAGACGCCGGGATCCATTGGATTTTCACGCAGCTTCCTGGAGCTCCCGAGAGCCAATTTCGCTCCGTATGGGCCTTCAACGATCATACCTTTCTCGCCGTGAGTGCCGGCGCACCCTCGTACATCTACCGCACGGAGGACCGTGGACAGCATTGGTCCCGTGTGTTTAGCGATACGGCCAAAGCGACCTTCCTTGACGGGATAGTGTTCGCGAACGATTCCCTCGGTTGGGTCTACGGCGACCCCGTGGACAGTGCCTTCAAACTGCTTCGAACCCAGGACGGTGGCCAGAGCTGGCAGTCCGTGCCGGGACCGTTAGCGATCGACGGAGAAGCCGGTTTCGCAGCCTCAGGTTCCGCCATCGCTTACCGCGATGGATTACTGACGATCGTTTCGGGCGGTACGGTGAGTCGCATGCACACCTCTTCGGACCAAGGCAACACTTGGGCAGCAGACCACCTCGAGCTCAAACAAGGACTGCCGAGCCAAGGCGCATTCGCACATGCCTGGGTCGGTGACAAGCTCTTTATTGTGGGTGGAGATTACATGAACGACACGAGTACTTCAGAGACGGCTTTGGTGATTGATCTAGCCACGGGCGATTTCGATGCTGCAACAAATGCACGACTTGAGCCGTTACCTTACACCAGTGATGTGGTGGGGGATGGAACCTACACCTATTTTGCTGGAACCACCGGTGTTCGCTCGTTAGATTCGACGCTCGAAGTGATGGATACTGCGGCAATGCATGCGCTGACCTACAGCGGAAAGTACGTGTTTGCCAGTGGGCCTCATGGAAGAATTGGCCGAGTATACAACGGCGACGTGGCCGGACTAAACGACCTAGTGAACCAAGTGAAAAGCGCTCAAAAAGCAGCCCTGAAACATGATTAAGGCAACGCCTAGAACGTATACAAAAATTGCCACGGCGATGGGGTTTTCACCTATGGCTAAGGCGAACCTTGCAGAGGTGCATCGCATCGCTCAGCGCTGTGGCGCCCACCTGTATGTATTTCATATCGGTACGTGGACCGAGAAGTGTGAAACTACCTATCAGAATTTCCTTTCGGATCTGAGCATCGATCCTGCCCAGGTTACACGCGTTAGCAAGGCCGGAGACCCTAAAGTGATGCTCCTCGAGCTTTGCAGCGAATACCAGATCGACCTGTTGGCGCTCGGCGCCTTAGTGCGTGAGAGCATGTTCAAAGTCTTTACCGTGAGTATTGCGCGCGATGTATGTCGTAAGGCGCAAGTAAGCCTATTGCTGTTGACCAGTTCCAAGGTAGAGGGACGCTTGTGTGAACGCATCGTGGTGAATGGCGTAGACCATCCGAAAACGCCCGATACGATCGCCACTGCCGCTTGGCTGGCCACAAAACTGCAGAGTAAAGAACTCTTTGTGGTGGATGAGTTGAGTGAAAAGGAATTGGCCCGGCCAGATGATGATAAAGGAGTCCTGAAAGGGGCACGCAAGCGCAAGCAGATGGAACGTGCGCAACACGACCGTCTCACTGCCGTTTTAGGATGCTGTGATTTACCTAATGCTTTGGATATCAAAGAACAACACGTTTTTGGAAAGCCGGGGTATACCATCGCACATTACGCAAAAGCGAAGAAAGCGGATCTGCTTGTAGTGAATTCTCCGGATACCAAATTGGGGTTGCTCGACCGTATATTTAAACACGATCTTGAGTACATTCTCGCAGATTTACCGACCGATCTACTGATCGTACATACCACTAAATCGCTGGTCAATGCATAAACCAACCAGTGGATTTAAGGGGTTTAAGGACAACTGGCAGTCCGACCTCAAGGCGGGATTTGTCGTCTCGCTCGTCGCCTTGCCCATCTCCATAGCGCTCGCGCTTGCCTCCGGTGCTCCAGCGATAGCGGGGCTAATCTCTGCAGTGATCGGCGGTATTCTAGTTGCACACATCGGCGGTTCTTTTGTCACCATAACGGGGCCTGGAAATGGCTTAGCAGTCGTCACACTAGCAGCCATCACTACCCTCGGAGCAGGAGATATGCTGGCGGGCTATTACATGGCGCTAGGCGCGATCGTTGTAAGTGGGGGGCTCCTGGTGTTGCTGGGTTCCGTGCGATTGGGGGTCTTAGCAGATTTATTTCCCACCTCCGCCGTTCAAGGGATGCTGGCGGCTATCGGTGTGATTATTCTCGCCAAGCAAAGCCACACCATGATCGGAACCTTGCAACCGGAGTCTTCCGATCCTATTCCTTTGCTCATTGAATTTTTCAGCACCTTCGAGACGGTGGTATTGTGGTCCGATCCGGCGAGCATGCGCATCGCTGCAGTCGGGTTAGGGAGCTTGTTGTTTCTCATCCTGTTTTCCCGGATTCGTGTGGCTTGGATGCACATCATTCCCGCTCCGCTATGGGTGGTTGTTTTGGCCGTGGCTGCACAAATGATCGGTACACGACTCACCGGTGAGAGCTTTTTCGCGCCCGAGTATTTGGTACAAATCCCTGCGGATTGGATGTCTTCGTGGCGTATGCCGGACTTTTCAGGCATCACCGAAGGTCCCTTTTGGTCTGCGGCCATAGCCCTTACGTTCATCGCATCGATCGAAAGTCTGCTTTCCATTAAAGGCATGGACCGATTAGATCCCTACAAGCGCATGTCGAACGTCAACAAGGATTTGCGTGCGCTCGGAGTAGCCACAATCGTCTCAGGACTTTTAGGCGGTTTAAGCGTCGTTACGGTGATCGCACGAAGCAGTGTGAATGTGAGCAATGGTGCGAAAACACGTGCAGCCAATTTCTTCCACGGCGCCTTGATACTGGTCTTTATCCTGTTTTTACGCACGTTATTGACTCAGATCCCACTTCCTGCACTGGCAGCCATCTTAGTCTTCACCGGCTACAAACTTTTAAATCCGAGCCAATTCTCCCGCATCGCAAGCATCGGCCTCGAACAGCTGTTCCTCTTTTTCTTCACCTTCTTCGCTACCCTGGTGTTCGGACTCATCGCAGGCATCGCCATCGGCATGTTCACCACGCTCCTGGTCCAATTCTTTCTCACCGGCGCCGGCTGGGACATTGTCCGCTACTTCTACCGTCCAAACACCCTACTTTTTGAGGAGGAAGACGGCAAATTTATCCTCAA
>CATITW010000227.1 GCA_949547975.1 Cryomorphaceae bacterium
CGGGCCACGTTCAACTACCGTCCGGATTTCGGTCAGCCGACTTGGGATTACTACCAAACCTTCACGGACACGCTAGGAACAGACTTGTACTACAACCGCTACAACGGGTTTATTTACGGAGCTCCCGGTCGTGGAAGCAATGGATCCGTCAGCTTTAATCTTGACAATAACGTTGAGGCGAAAATGATTGTAAAAGGCGATACCACGGGTGCTACTAAAAAGGTGAAGCTCCTTGAGCGCTTTAATATGAGTACCAGTTACAACTTAGCGGCGAGCGATGGTTTTAACTGGAATGTAGTGCGTGTGGTAGCCGCAAGCTCGCTGTTCAACAAAAAACTTCGTTTGTCCTACCAAGGAAATTTTGACCCGTACGGATACGATGCACAGGGGGAACGCCAAGCGACTTTAGCGTACAGCTTGAATAATTCGCCGCTCATCCACCGTACCTCACAGTTTTCCGCAAGTACCCAGCTCAAAAGTAACCGAGAGCGCAGCCGTGAGGCCGTCACTTTCGAACAGCGTGGCGGAGGTTTTACTTCTGGTGACGTGGATTACTACCACTATCCCGAACGCGTAGCACTGCGCCAAGACTGGGACATGCGACTGAATTACGACTTGCGTATTGTTACCGACGTTCTTGCCGCGGCTGAAGGGGAGGATGCACCCAACTTCCTGCACGAATTCACGGCACATTCCCTGAGTATTTCAGGTTCTTACCGTCCCACGGACAATTGGAGTCTCAGCTACAGAACCGGTGTAGATATCGCTGAACGAAGTGTTGGATTTACCACGATCAATGCGACACGCGATCTGCATTGTTGGGAAATGAAAATGTCTTGGGTGCCTTTTGGTACGACACGTTCCTACATGATTGGAATCAATCTTAAGAACAACCAATTCCGCCAGGTCAAAGCGCAGCGTCGCAGAACGGCGCTCGACTTCTAAAAACTTTCCTAATCTAAAGCAATGCGACCCAGTTGGCAAGCATTTTCAAGCCTTGTTGGGTGAGGATGCTCTCCGGGTGGAATTGGACACCAAAGGCTTTCCCGTCTTCGTGTTCCATGATCATTGGCGCTTTATCGGCCATCGCAACAGCCGTCACCGTCCAGGCCTCTGGCAGTGAATCAGGTCTCACGGCCCAGCTGTGGTACAAACCGACCTCGAAATTTGTGACGCCAGGCAAAAGGACGCCCGTACGCTTTGGGACAATAGCAACGCTTCTGCCGTGCATGACGCCATCGCGGTTGTACAGTGCTCCGCCGCTGTGCAAGGCCAATGCCTGCATTCCTAAGCACACCCCTAGGATAGGAAGGGTGCCAAAACGCTGACGAAGTACGCTCATTAATTGGCCGCTCTCCTCGGGCAAACCTGGACCTGGACTTAGCACTAATCCGCTGTACCGGCTCCAATCTAACTGCTCGAGCTGTGGATCATCGTTACGCAACACGTCCACCTCACAATCCAGCTTTTCCAAATAATGGGCCAGGTTGTAGGTAAAACTGTCGTAATTATCGAGTAGGAGGACCTTCATCAGTACAAATATGACCTAATTTAGAGGGGAACAATCAACTTTGAGCGAAGGTTTTTAGCTCAGCGTTAAAAAAACACATTGACCATGGATAAAAAGGCCATCGAAGGAAAAGGACTCGCGCCGGCAATAGGACCCTACAGCGCAGGAATTCGTGCAGGGGGGATGATTTTCACCTCCGGGCAGATCGCCATGAATCCCCATACCGGCGAACTAGAACAAGGTGCAAACATTTCAGAAGAAACAGACCGCGTCATGCGCAACCTTCAAGCGGTGCTGCTTGCCGCAGGCGCAGACTTTAGTGGTGTAGTGAAAACTTCTATTTTTCTCAGCTCCATGGATGATTTTCCTGAAGTAAATGCGGTCTATCAAAACTATTTCGAGCCTCCATATCCAGCACGTGAGACCGTCGCAGTAAAAACATTGCCTAAAAACGTGAATGTGGAGATATCCTGCATCGCAATGCACAAGGGTTAAGCTTTACGTGTTAAATTGCAGCTTCATTTATAAAGACATCAGAAATGGATTTTGACGTAATTGTAGTGGGTTCCGGCCCAGGAGGATATGTGACGGCGATTAGAGCTTCACAACTGGGATTGAAAACGGCGGTAGTAGAGAAAGAAAACCTAGGAGGTGTTTGTCTGAACTGGGGATGTATTCCTACCAAAGCCCTACTGAAGAGTGCTCAAGTGTTTGAATATGTTAAACATGCTGATGACTTCGGTATTAAAATCAGTGAATACGATAAAGACTTTAACGCTGTAGTGAATCGTTCGCGCGAAGTAGCAAACGGTATGAGCGGTGGCGTAAAGTTCTTGATGAAAAAGAATAAAATCACCGTTTTAGACGGGTTTGGTAAAGTACAACCGGGTAAAAAGGTTGCTGTAACTGATGCCGATGGAAAGGAAACTGTGTACGCAGGGAACCACATCATCATCGCTACAGGAGCGCGCACGCGTGAGCTACCTACTCTGCCGCAAGACGGCAAGAAAATCATTGGCTACCGCCAAGCGATGACCTTGGAGTCACAGCCTAAGAAAATGGTAGTTGTAGGATCTGGTGCGATCGGTATTGAGTTTGCCTACTTCTACAACAGCATGGGTACGGATGTAACGGTGGTGGAATACCTACCGAACATTGTTCCTGTTGAGGATGAAGAGGTTTCAAAGCAGCTCGAACGTACCTTTAAGAAGTCCGGCATCAAGGTGATGACGAACGCTGAGGTAACCGGTGTGGATACCTCGGGTGAAGGTTGTAAGGTGACCGTGAAAACTAAAAAAGGCGAGGAAATCCTAGATGCTGATATCGTATTGTCTGCCGTAGGTATCACCCCAAATATTGAAGGAATTGGCTTAGAAGATGTAGGTATTGCAACCGATCGTGGTCGCGTACTGATCAACGACTACTACCAAACGAACGTTCCAGGATACTACGCTATCGGTGATATTGTAAAGGGTCCAGCTCTTGCACACGTCGCTTCTGCTGAAGGTATTTTGTGTGTTGAGAAGATTGCCGGTCACCAGGTAGAACCCTTGGATTATGGTAATATTCCTGGATGTACGTACTGTTTCCCAGAGGTAGCTTCTGTCGGTATGACAGAAAAGGCAGCGAAAGAAGCAGGTTACGAGCTAAAGGTGGGTAAGTTCCCGTTCTCAGCTTCAGGTAAAGCGTCGGCTTCAGGGCACAAAGACGGTTTTATTAAGGTGATTTTCGATGCGAAATATGGTGAGCTCCTAGGAGCACACATGATCGGTTCGAATGTGACTGAAATGATCGCTGAAGCCGTTATCGCACGTAAACTTGAGACCACGGGTCACGAGATCTTAAAGACGGTTCACCCGCACCCAACCTTGAGCGAGGCGTTCATGGAAGCGACTGCGGCAGCTTACGACGAAGTGATTCACTTGTAAGCCCATCAGATTCCTTATAATTTCGAAAACCGCTCCAACTTTGGGGCGGTTTTTTTGTTCTCTTTTCTATGCAAGAACCATTAGTTGCTTTTGAACAGCTCCAATTCTCCTACGGAGAGCACACCTTCGAATTTGGAGATGCTGCCATCCTTCCGGGTCAAATCGTAGTCATGGTGGGCCCCAGTGGTGCGGGTAAAAGCACCCTGATGAAACTGCTACGTGGAGAACTCGATCCAGGTGTAGGCCGTGTCTACATCGATGGTAAACGCGTTGAAACCCGCAAAAAACGCCTGGTGCTAGATGATTCTAAAGCGGGTTGGGTACCACAGCTGGACGATCTACAGAGCATGCTTTCTCTCGAAGACAATATCGGACATCACATCCTCCGTATGGATGATCCTGAGAAACAAGAACGGATCGAAGAGTTAAAGCGTGCGATGCACTTGGAGGCGTACTCTGGTCAGAAAACCAAGACCCTTAGCGGTGGTCAGCGCCAGCGGGTGAGTATAGCCAAAGCGATGGCAGGAAAGCCGCCCGTTTTACTCATGGACGAAAGTCTTGCTCAGCTCGACTTAAGGACTAAATCCTCCATACTTCTAGACTTAAAGGCATTAGTCAAACAAGAACAGTTTTGTGCGTTACTCGTTCTTCACGATCCGGCAGATGCATTATTGATCGCAGACGAACTTTGGGTGGTTCAAAGCGGACGTTTGGTACAAAGAGGGCAACCAAAGCAAATCATAGAAGAGCCCATCAATCATCACATCGCAGGTTTGTTTGATTATATCAATGTAGTGCCATCAGACCTCAATATTGACGGCCCATGGCGCACGGAGGATGATGTGAAATGGTTGTATGCCCATGACCTTCCCGGACTAGGAGAGGAGTATGAAATCGACCGTATGGATTCCCCTGGCGGAAGTATTATCGTCTATAACTTCCAAGGACACCGACTTCTTAAAAAGTAAAAGGCCCCGAACCCAAGGGGAACGAGGCCTTTCTAAGTACTCCAAAAGATTATTACTTCACCTGATCTACGATCGCTTTGAACGCTTCCGGGTGGTTCATGGCTAAATCTGCCAATACCTTACGGTTCAATTCAATGTTCGCTTTTTTCACCTTACCCATGAATTGTGAGTAAGACATACCGTGCAAACGTGCACCAGCGTTGATACGCTGAATCCACAACGCGCGGAATGTGCGTTTTTTGTTTTTACGGTCGCGGTAAGCATACGTGAGACCCTTCTCAACGGCGTTCTTAGCAACTGTCCAAACATTTTTACGACGGCCAAAGTATCCTTTAGCGTGTCTCATCAATTTTTTTCTGCGCTCTCTTGAAGCAACAGCATTTACTGAACGTGGCATAATTTTTAATTTTTTGTGAGAGGTACTTCTACTATTTCAAGAAGGTTTGGCTACCCAGCACAGGGTTATTAATGAACTCTAGGGATTACTTCATCCCTAACTGATTCTTGATGTTTGCAACATCAGCATCAGCTACAAGACCTGACTTCGTCAAACGACGTTTCTGATCCGTTGCTTTCTTGGTCAAGATGTGTGACTTGAAAGCGTGTTTTCTTTTGATCTTACCAGAGCCTGTCAGCTTGAAACGCTTCTTTGCACTGGATTTTGTTTTCATCTTTGGCATGATTCAACTTTATTTATTTGGAGTGACTTATTTCTTTGGTGCAAGAGTGATGTTCATCTTCTTACCATCCATTGAGGGCATATGCTCCACTTTACCGTACTCTTCCAAGTCTTGGGCCAAACGGAGTAGAAGGATTTCACCTTGCTCTTTAAAGACAATCGCGCGACCTCTAAAGAATACAAAGGCTTTCACCTTCGCACCTTCTTTTAAGAACTCGATCGCGTGCTTCTTCTTGAACTCGTAATCGTGATCAGAAGTATTCGGTCCAAAACGAATTTCCTTGATAACCACTTTCACCGCTTTCGAAGCAAGTTCTTTCTGCTTCTTGCGCTGATCGTACATGAATTTGCTGTAATCGATGATTTTACACACCGGCGGATCAGCCTTTGGAGAAATTTCTACCAAATCTAGATCCAGGTTTTCAGCCATTCTTTTCGCCTCGCGAGTTTCGTAAACACCAGGTTCTACGTTCTCTCCGACCAAGCGAATTTTGGGAACGCGGATGCGCTCATTCGTTCTGTGGTTTGCTGCCAGTTTCTCTTTTGGCTGCTTTCTTTTACCTCTTCTCAGGGTGCTTCGTGTTTAATTAAACTCCTATTAATCAATCAGTTGCGAGATTTCTCCTGCAATAGTTTGTACAAATTCTTCGCGGCTCATTGTTCCCAAATCACCATGACCATGACGACGCACGCTGAGTGCTCCGCTTTCCGCTTCCTTCTCACCGACGATCAGCATGTATGGAATCTTAGTAACTTCCGCGTCACGTATCTTCCTGCCAATCTTTTCGTTACGATCATCTACGAGGGCGCGAATATCGGAAATTTCTAGGAAACTAGCGATGTCTTTCGCATACTCATTGTATTTCTCACTAACAGGTAAAATCTTGACCTGTTCCGGGGTTAACCACAATGGGAAATTACCGCCACAGTGTTCTAAAAGTACCGCTACAAAACGCTCCATAGAGCCGAACGGTGCACGGTGAATCATTACAGGACGGTGGCTTTCGTTATCGCTTCCCTTGTATTCGAGTTCAAAGCGTTCTGGGAGGTTGTAATCCACCTGAATAGTACCCAGTTGCCAGCTTCTACCGAGGGCGTCCTTTACCATGAAGTCCAGTTTGGGACCATAGAAGGCCGCTTCGCCGTACTCGACGACCGTGTTGAGTCCTTTTTCTTCAGCCGCTTCAATAATCGCGCTTTCTGCTTTTTCCCAATTCTCATCTGAACCGATGTATTTCTCAGGTTTGTTCGGGTCGCGCAAACTGACTTGGGCAATATAATCCTTGAAATCTAAGGTTTTAAAGATGTACAATACGAGATCGATCACACTTTTAAATTCAGACTTCAACTGATCCGGAGTACAGAAAATATGTGCGTCATCTTGCGTAAACCCACGAACGCGCGTCAAACCATGAAGTTCACCACTTTGCTCATAACGATATACCGTACCAAACTCTGCATAACGTACCGGAAGATCTTTATACGACTTTGGCAACGCTTTGTAAAGCTCACAGTGGTGTGGACAATTCATCGGCTTGAGTAAGTACTCTTCACCCTCTTCCGGCGTATTGATCGGCTGGAAGCTGTCTTTACCGTACTTCTGGTAGTGTCCAGAACATACGTAAAGCTCTTTGTTTCCGATGTGCGGTGTGATCACTCCGTCGTAACCTGCCTTCTTCTGTGCTTTCTTTAGGAAATTTTCGAGACGTTCACGCAATGCAGCTCCTTTAGGTAACCACAAAGGAAGTCCTTGACCTACGCGTTGGCTGAAGGTGAATAATTCGAGTTCCTTTCCGAGTTTTCTATGGTCACGTTTTTTAGCTTCTTCAAGCAGCTCAAGGTATTCTTTAAGTTCGCCCTGTTTTTGAAAAGACACACCATAGACACGTGTCAGCTGTGGGTTGTTCTCATCTCCGCGCCAGTAGGCACCAGCGACATTCATGATTTTTACGGCTTTGATGTAGCCAGTATGAGGGATGTGTCCACCTCGACAGAGATCCGTAAAGTCAGCATGATCACAAAAAGTGATAGTCCCGTCCTCTAGATTTTGGATCAATTCTGTTTTGTACGGATTGTCTTTGTAAGCTTCTAACGCTTCCGCTTTGGTGACTGCACGCAGTTTAAATTCACTTTTGCTACGAGCAAATTCAAGCATTTGCTTTTCGATGCGTTCAAAATCCTTTTCCCCGATAGTTTCGTCTCCGAAATCAACATCGTAGTAGAATCCTTTATCAATCGCAGGTCCAATAGTCAATTTTGCATCCGGGTAGAAGTGCACGATAGCTTGTGCCAAAACGTGGGCAGAACTGTGCCAAAACGCTTCCTTACCTTTAGCGTCGGTCCAGGTGAAAAACTGCAACGTACCATCAGTCGTTAATGGATCATTAAGCTCTACGGTTTGCCCGTTAAAGCTTCCTGAAAGTATATTTCTTGCCAGACCATGTGAGATGCTCTTGGCCACATCCATGGCGGTTGTGCCTGCCTCATAGCTGCGCTGGTTTCCATCGGGAAAAGTTACAGTGATCATTTTACCTGTTTTTCGGTTATATCAGAAACGACAAAAATAAGAGCCTTCACCGCATTTCAGCTTTTTTTCGTTCCGATTTTATAACAGCCTTATTGGATAGTATTTTTGTAACCCATGGAACAACGACTTACCAAAGAACAAGTACTCGAACAATTCAACCGCATTTGCGCGGGTACCTTAATGGAAACGCTCCGCATCAGCTATACAGATGCGGATCCAGAAACTGGAATGCTACAGGCCACCATGCCTGTAGATGCACGTGTGTACCAGCCGATGCAAATCTTGCATGGGGGAGCTACCGTGGCGCTTGCAGAGAGCGTAGGTTCTGCCGCCTCTCAAATGCTTATTGACCGTACTAAGGAGCTCGCAGTAGGAGCTGAGATTTCAGCAAACCACCTAAAGAGCGCGCGTACAGGCACACTTATCGCCACAGCGGAGTGTGTTCATCGAGGAAAAAGTTCGCATTTATTTCACATAAGAGTGGAAAATGAGCAGGGAGAATTGATTTCGATGGTCAAGCTGTTGAACTTCATCAAGCAACGTAAATAATGGTGAAGCTACGGATTCGAATTCCAGGAACGACCACCGCTACGCACCGTTTGACACCTTCAAATAAATTGCAGGCTCAAGTGATTTTAAGAGGCTTCTCGGGAGCGCCGAGTTATTATGCTTTTGGACCGGAAACACTTGGTGTGGATGAATTTTGGAACGGGTTTGCCCAAAGTCCTTGTCAAAAAGTAGAGCAAATCCGCAAGCAAGACTACATGGACCTCGTTTCACAAACGATTTCTGAGATTCGCAGCGACACACTTTTACACAAAGTTGTACTTAGTCGGAGCGAGTATTGTCCTGTCGAAGGGGCGAGTCCTAAAGCCACTTTTGATGCTTTGGAGGCCAATTATTCAGACTGCACCGTCTTCGCCTTGTCTCATCCCGAACTCGGCGACTGGATGGGCGCGACTCCAGAAGTCTTGTTGGAAAAAATGCCTTCGGGATACCGTTCCATGTCTCTTGCCGGCACGCGACTCAAAGGTGCGACGGAATGGGGCAGTAAAGAATTGGAAGAACAGCAGTTCGTAACGGAAGAAATCTACGCGACACTTGAAGCCCTAGGCGGCGTTGTAACCCGTTCAGAGCCGTACACCCGTAGCGCTGGCCCGGTCGAACATGTACAGACTTGGGTGCATACAGAAAACAAGGAATTGAACATTGCCGATGCGCTAGAAGCGTTGCACCCAACGCCTGCGGTATGTGGGACTCCAACAAGCATGGCACGTGAGTTGATTTCAAAATTGGAGCAGCACGATCGTGAGCTTTATACAGGATATATCGCCATTTTAGGGGAACAACCTTCGGCCTCGGTACTGTTGAGAACAATGAAATGGCATCGTGATGGTGTTCGCTTTTTTGCAGGCGGCGGAATCACCAAAGACAGCGTACCTTTGGACGAGTGGAACGAAACGCAGTACAAAATGGCGGCGTTGAAGGATCTACTGTCGTAACCGATGACCTCGAACAAACCCATAGCGAATTGGACCATTGACGCCTTAGTGAACTGGGGTGTTCGCACCATCATTTGTTCACCGGGAAGTAGGAATGCCCCACTCGTGATCTCAGCGTTAGATCATCCAAGCATTGAGGTAGTTACGGTGCTTGACGAACGCTCCGCGGCGTTTATCGCCTTGGGATATATGCAGCAACAAGACCTACCCGTTGCCGTGTGCTGTACTTCGGGTAGTGCCTTAGCGAACTACCATCCCGCAGTTTTAGAAGCGTTTCACAGTAAATTACCGCTGATCGTGGTCTCTGCGGATCGCCCTGCAGATCGTATTTTTAAAGGGGAGGGACAAACCTGTTTTCAGCCCAATTTCTACCAGCCGCACATCGGCGCTAGTGTTCATTGGGACGAATCTTCGTCATTAGCATCCATTCAAGAGGATGTCTTAACGCTTTCGAAGACTTTGGCACAGCACTTACCCGTTCACGTGAATTGTGCTTTGGATGAGCCGCTGTACGAGACTGCAGCTTCAAGTCCTGAGGTCGAGTGGATTACAGCTCCACAAACGGCCTCGATTCAGGTGGACTGGGAGGCTATTAGAGGCACCATATCTTCAAATGGCCCCGCAGCCATTGTAGTAGGCCAATTAACGCCAAAACAAAGCGAAGCATTGCGTGCCCTGCTCTCGCAAAGCGACTGGAATCTTACCTTTTTCGCAGATCCCACCTCTGGACTATTGGACCACCCTCACGCACGTCCTCTGAAGGCAATCGTGAATTTTACCCCGCAAACGGTACTGAGTATCGGTGGTCAATGGATCGATAAAAAGCCCAAGTTTCATTTGCGCAGCTTGCCGCTGAACGCCCATATCCATCTCGACCCGTTTCAAGCATGGGAGGTGACGGATGCTCCCGAATTTTTGCACATCAAAGCGCACGTAGCTGCTTTATCTAACCTGAAGGAAGCGCTAGAAGAAGTAGCGATTTCCGCTCCCTCGACAACGCTAGAAACAGCCGCTTTGCCTTGGAGCGATGCAGCTGTGGCACAACGTGTCTTTTCTTTGATGCAGCCCGAGCATACGCTGCACCTCGGGAACAGCACTGCAGTACGTTACTTTGGATTTTTCCCAACCCATGTAAAGGTGCACAGTAATAGAGGAGTTGCAGGAATAGACGGTAGTTTGAGTACCGCAGTTGGTGCTGCACTCGCGGATCCTGACCACATTCATTGGTGTGTATTGGGAGATCAAAGCTTCATTTACGATTCGAATGCGCTTCAACTGCAGTACTTGCCAAAGAATCTGACAATTGTTGTTTTGAACAATGGAGTAGGGGCCATTTTCGATTGGCTTCCAGGCGTTCAAAAAACAGACCCTCAGGCACAAGCCGTTTTTGCAAATCCACTGAAAGTCAGTATCAAAGGGCTTGTTGAAGCTTCAGGAGCAGATTATGTGCAGGTGAATCACCTTGATGCGCTATCTGCTGCCTTGGTCGCGAACGGTCGCTGTAAGGTGATTGATGCTCAAACCCACGATGCCCCGAATACAGCGGTTGCGCAACAATTCCTTCGCGGATAACCCACACCCGTTTCACGTTCAGTCTTCAGATCAAAACCGCCGCCATAGGTACGCTCTAGTGCCAATTGTCATCTATGAGTAGGCTTTTTACGACTTCCCATAGGTTTGGCCCACTTCATTTCAGATTTACCGCAAATTTGTACTTAAGATTTAAAGCTTAGTACAAGATGAAAGGACTTATTTTCCAAACGTATATTGATTTTTTAGTCTCCACTCACGGTGAGGAATTAAAGGACTTCATCTTACGAGATGCCAACGCTGGAGACCGCGATAGTTATGATGCCATGGGGACCTATCCCTTCACTTCATTGACGAATGTGGTCGCCCAA
>CATITW010000228.1 GCA_949547975.1 Cryomorphaceae bacterium
ATCTGGTTCTTTTGCCGGTAGGCAAAAAATCCACTCACCGAAGCTGTAAACTTTAAATAACCCGCTTA
Organism: Cryomorphaceae bacterium; assembly: GCA_949547975.1. The sequence goes on from CATITW010000228.1 coordinate 69, forward strand.
CGAAGTTCAATCAGCGCAAACCCAAATAACCCTCTTGCCGGGAATCTGCTTAATAAACGAAAACTAAGCCCTAATTTCGTAGAACAATACAACAGCTATGAGCGCACCTTCAATACCCTCCTACCTTTCTCACGTTCTTGAAAATATGCCGACTGACTGGCTCAGTCTAACGACCCACCGACTTGATATTTACGATGAAAGCGCCGCCAAATCTGGGTTCCTAGCGGCTTTTGAGGTCTTACACGAAGCTCAAATCACGAGCTCGGAAAAGCTTAAGGACTTGCCTACGGCTTACGATTACATTCGTCTTGGCCACCCGCTTTCCTGTGTATTAGAATGGTACGTATCGAAAACGCTCAATGTTAACTCAAGCAGGGTCATCTCCTTCGACTCGGCTACGGCACCGCTGCTTGCTGTATTGCGAACGAATGGATTGAAAAATCGCGCTACCAGAATTTTGGTAGATACGGCTTTACCGGACGCCTTTGATGAGGCGACGATCCGTGAGGTGTACGGATACCAATTCGAAATTGTCCAGCCCACCTCAAACCCTACAACACCCGACTTCGATGGAACTACCGTTGCCTATCTACCGCTGCAAACACCCGCGTTTACTAGCCTACCTCCCGAAGCAGACATCACCATCCACCAAGCGCCGGGTTACGGAACTGTACTGTCCATCTTAAGCGACACGCACGCTGACTACGTCTCTGACATTCAACATTTCAGAAGACGCGAAACCGTGGCAATGACTCCGGAAAACACATTGTCGGTACTCCAATACTTGATCGCAGAAAGTGCTGCAGACCTGCCTAATCAGGCGATCAGTGATGACTCAAAGAAGAAGGTGATCGCTGAAATGCAATCGATCACGAACGCGGCAACGGATGCCTTAGTGGCCTCAAGCGGTTTGTCCATGCAATATGCCATCATGATGGGCTTGCTTCATGCGGCGAGCGAAAACCACCCCGGCAAACCGGTCCAATTCATTGTCCCGCCCAACTGCTACGGGGGCACAAACGACCAAGCGAGACGCGTTGCGGCATGCTTTGACCACGTTACTGTAGTAGACCTCGAAGTCGACGGCGATGCAGATATGGTCCTCAGCGTTCGCTATACCCTTGCACAGGCGGCTGCTCAGGATGCAGTTCCCTACATCATCGCTGAAATACCTACCAATCCTAGGGTAGAGGTTCCAAATCTTGAAGCCTTGCGTGAAGCTTTGCTAGCACCAAGACTCACCTCAAATGGAGCAGCAGCCACAGCACCGGTCTTCATTTTAGACCAGACCTTCTGTCCGAACCTTCATTTTTTAAGCGACTCCGATGTATTCGCGGGCATATCCACCATCGCGTACATGAGCGGTTCTAAATTCCCGAGTGGAGGTAAGTGCACCGCTGGACTCTGCGTTGCGAACAGCACGGGCGCACCTCTGATCGACTACATCGACAAGCACTTGCAACTAAACGACAACGAAGCAACGCCCAAACAGTACGACATCCTTGCCCAGCAGCTCCCTTCGATGAACCAGCGCATTGCCGATGCCTATCGCAATACAAGAGCCTTTGTAGACCACATCGAAGCAACGCTCCCACAAGCGAATATAAATTTTGTGTCACAGGATTTGGCCAAGCGCGGTTTCACGCCTTCGGTATTTTCTTTGGATCTACCGACCCAGGGGGATACCCACGAACAGCGTGAGATGTACAAGCGCGAACTCAACGATCGACTGATCAAAATGATGATTGAAGCCTTGCCGAACGAGAGTAAATATTGCGTGAGTTACGGCCAGCTTAAGGGGTGTTATTGGACCATTCCCGCGACCTCGACGCAGGGGACGACCAAAGAGGCGGATAAAGACTACATCGCCCGTGTGGCGCTCTCTCCTTCGCTCGACTTGCAGGCGCACAAGGAGGTGTTTAATGCGTTTGTCGCGACGTTAGAACTTTAAATGCATCACCCTCCCAAACCAATTTTTAGAATTAGCGTATTTTTAAACCACCAACCCAAACAAAACAACGCCCTATGAAAAAGACGCTACTCTTGCTTTTTGTACTTGGCAGCCTTTCTGCGTTTTCACAGTCCGTCATTTCAGGCTGCATCACCTCGGCGCCCGATACCCTTCAATCCGTTCGTATAGCGTATTTGCGCGGTAAAAGCTTAGCGGTAAAGCAAGACATCCCAGTAGTGAACGGATGTTTCAGTGCCGAAAAAAGCTTTCCCGAGACGGGGATTTTCATCGTGTATTTGGACCCCGAGCACTCTTTTGATGTGGTGCTGAGTAATGGAGCGGTATCCCTCGAAATTGATTACAACAACATCACAGCGTCAAAACGTACGGGACCTGGGAACGATGAATTTGAGGATTTTAAAGCATTATTAGCTGATGCGCCTAAAGAGGCCGAGATCCGCAGCTTTCTCTCGGACGTACAGGATCCAGCATTGAAGGAATTTCTATCACCACAGCTCTTGCCACTGAATCCGGATACGAACGTGTACTGGTTGCGCAGTCACTTTTGGGACAATACAAACTTGAGCTCTGCAAATACATTGATCAACCCGTTCTTCGAAAACAATCGTAAAACGTATTTCGAACGCGTCCTAGGGCATAACCCAGATACCATCATTTATCATTTGAACCGATTGTTCAGTGGCCCTATGGACCCAGGGGTGCTCAAGGTTTTGGTGAGCTCGGCCACCTACACCTATGAAACGTCCAATTACATGGGAGAGGACAAGGTGTTTGTATGGTTGGCGCAGCGCTACTACAACGAGGAATTCGCGGACTGGATGTCCAAAGATGATCTGGCTAAAATCACCGAGAAGGCGAACGGTTTGAGCACAGAGCTCATCGGAAATCCGGCGCGCGATTTTGCGTTTGATACCAACGAAGGACGCATGAAGTTGAGCGAGGTCGAAGCGAAGGTGACCATTCTGTATTTCTGGGACTCCACTTGTGGCCACTGTAAGAAGGAAACTCCGCGGTTGAAGAAACTCTACGACCAGTACAAAGACCAAGGCGTGGAAGTGGTTGCCATTACGCTGGAGAATGAATTCACAAATTGGAACAAGTACATCGCCGAGAAGAACCTTGACTGGATCAACGGTTTTGAAAGTGATTTTGAGCGTCCTAACTTTCTTTGGTACTATTACATCCCCTCTACGCCGAAGAAGCTCATCTTGGATAAAGACAAAAAGATCATTGCGAAAAACCTGGATATAGAAACCACACTTCGTAGTTTCTTAGACGACTACCTTTCGGGTAAAATCAAATAAAAAAGCGCATTCCCACCGAGGTAGAAATGCGCTTTTTCAATGCGTCTAGCGTTCAACTATTTCGTGGCCGAACCGCAGGATTTTTTTCCGCTTCCTTCCGAGCAGCAAGACTTTTCTGCAACGGCAGCTACCTTGGCTGGCTTTGCAGGCTTGGACTCTTTGCACGCTTTTGCTTCTTTACCCCCTTCTGAGCAGCAAGATTTCATGGCAATTTTCTTAGGCTTTTCACATTTCGAGCATGCTTTACCTTCTGCTTTGGCTGCTTTGCAGCAACCCTTCATTTCTTGCTTTTCGCTGTGATCACAAGCCTCAGTGCACGTATGCGCTTTTGCCTCAGCAGGCTTTTCTTGACCGTATGAAACGAGGGTTAAACAAGCCAATACGGCGGTGAATAGGATTTTTTTCATGAGATTGAGTTTTTAAACACACGAAAGTTACATAAATCTTGGTTAGATACGCTTTGTCCGCTCATATAAGTTCTTATTTTTGCGTTAATTAGGAAACCAAAAGAGACAAAATGAAAAAGGTATTTGTATTCGCTGTTGCGGCGGCTTTGACAATGTCAAGCTGTGTAAGCAAGAAGAAATACGTTGAGCTTGAGACACTTCAGCAAACGACTTCTGACAAATTGAGCAACACTAAGATGGAATTGGCTGCAGCTACTGCCGCTAAAGAAGCTCAGTCTAAAGAGTTGAGCGCGTTGCGTTCGCAGTCTTCAGATTTGATGAAGCAAGTAGGTGATTTGACACAGATGAGCGCTAAGAATGCTCAGAACATGGAGAAAACACTAGAGAGCATCAATGAGAAAGAAGTTGCGATTACTCGTCTTCAAGATGCAATGAACCGTAAAGACAGCGTAACCTTTGCTTTGGTAACGTCACTTAAAGGTGCCTTAGGCGATATGAACGACCAAGATGTTCAGATCAGCGTAGAGAAGGGTGTAGTTTACGTAAACTTGAGCGACAAGCTTATGTTCCGTCCAGGTTCTGCCTACATCAGCAAAGAAGCGAAGAACGTATTGAGCAAAGTTGCTAAGATCATGGCTGCGAAACCAGCACTAGAGATCTTGGTTGAAGGCCATACAGATACAGACCCGATCGCTACAGAATGTGTGAAGGACAACTGGGAGCTTAGTGCTCGTCGTGCGACAAACATTGTACGTGTACTTCAGAATGATTTCAGCATCGCTCCAGAGCGTATGACTGCTGCAGGTCGTGGTGAGTATGTACCTGTTGCTTCTAACGATACACGTGAAGGTCGCGCTGCGAACCGTCGTACTCGTATCGTAGTTCTTCCAAAATTGGACGAATTCAACAAAATGATCGAGGAAGGTTTGAAATAATCGAGTCTCCATTTGAATACACAAGAGCCCGATGCCGCAAGGTGTCGGGCTTTTTTTATGGAGCAGCAGTACCTTCCTGAGCGCTAGGCGTGGACATTTTCTGCGTAAGAGCGGCTTACCGGTACTTCCACTGTGCGACCGTTGTAGGATAGGGTGACTGCGGTTTTACTTGCTGAGGTCAAATGCTCGGGGTTGATCAATATACTTCGGTGCGTTCTCCTAAACCCAATAAGTTGCTCAGACCATGCCGAAATAGTGGTGGTGGTAGGATAGTCTTTATCGAAGGAATGGACGATGGTAAACCTATCGCGAGATTCGATATAGAGAATGGCGTCTTGACGTATTTCGTAACTCTTGCGTTCAGAAATGAATTGGACCATAGGAACTTCATCTTCGGTTGTAGGGAAGAAGTGCCGTTCTAATAAAAGGTCTGCGGTGGAAAAAGCACCTACCCAAATAAAGGAGAATACGGGGTTAATCAAGACTTCTGGAAACTGATCCGGGTCCAATTCAAACAAGAGCCAGTACCCTATAATCGCACCCATGTAAGCAAACCATAAAACGCCAACGCTCAAATACGCCCAATACCGCCAAGGAAGTTGTTTGTCTAGAATGATGCCGCTGATCCATCGTCCAAACAAGGCGCTCGGCATCAAGAATGTTGCTAGCATCCAAGCAAGGGTCCAGTGTGGTACAAAACTCAGCAGTAATCCTGTTACTAAAATCAGTGCTGCATTCCAAAAAATAAGGCGGTAGGTCCAGAGGCTCTTCATGGGTTGAATGTAACATAGAAAATCGAAGAAATTTGTGTGAGTCTCAGTAAAAGGAGGATTTCGCACCTCAACGGGGGGATTTGACACGCCGAGAATGAACGGAAATCACCAACTTGTAGGAAACTAAAACGTACTACTATGATTGATTTATTTTACATGGGAGGGCCCCTCTTTATGGGCATCCTAACCCTGATTTTCTTGGCGGTTTTAATCGCTGCATTTTTACGTAAGCCGGCCGTAAAAGAGCTGGGTTTGATCGCACTAGCCTTCGGCTTCTTAGGCCAATTAATAGGTCTCTATGGCGCATTTCAAGGCATCGAAGCCATGGGCGGTGTCAGTCAAGCCATGCTTGCAGGCGGGCTAAAAGTGAGCAGCATTACGGCACTATACGGCTTGGTCATTTACATCATTTCTTTGATTATTCGTACCGTAGCGACCTTCAAAGCGAAATAACCGCTCTACACAAGAAGGTGGACCGCAACAAAAAGCCCGGTACGAATCTCGTACCGGGCTTTTGTATAAACTACTAGCAAGCTCCCCTTATGGGCATTCTACGCGAGTAACATTTAAAAACGCTCCACCACCTGTAGTAACAGAGTCGATAACTCCTGCAGATAGACAAGTATCGGTAGCTAGTGTTGTGGTTGCACTAGGCTGCCATCCGTTAAGTGCATCAAACGTGTAGCTGTCTTGCATAAGGTCGCAATCACACGTAGTGCTGCAAGAAGCGAATGCAAATCCTGCAACGGCGATCAGTAGTAATTTTTTCATAGGTCTTTGTGTCTTAATGTATTCAACGAGGTCTAATCTACAAAAATCTACAGCAACGTCACTTCTACGAAACCTACTGAACCCAACTATTTGGCGCATAAGGCAAATGTGCCGCGCGTGCAACGATGTCCACGATATCGGTAACAGCGGTTTTCTCACCACTCTCCCCAGGCTTTACCTCACCACCGAAAAGCAAAAACGGTACATGCGTATCGTAGGTGTATCCTGATCCGTGCGTAGATCCATAGGGTCCGTAGAAAATACAATTCGGCTGTAGTGTAAACACCAAGTCCCCTGAAAATCTGCTCTGATGCCCTTGATTCATAAGACTTACGAGCTCGTCGCCGCTTCCGATACGAACATCATTTGCGGTATAGACATGAACGAACGGGTCGGTTTGCTCTACAACTAAAGCGATGGCATCTACTTCTTTCTTGGCCCAAGAATTCAAAAAGATATGATGATTGACCAACTTTGAAATGGCGTTCTCTATACCCAATGCTTCTGCGATGCGATCATTCGTAGCCGCAACCACATCTGCATTTTGGAAGTTACGCACGTCATAGCCGTAGTTTCTAAGGTGATTCGGATTCTCACTAGCACCATGGTCTGCAGTGAGGTACAACACGTAGTTTTCACGCCCCACTTTTTTGTCGAGCTTACGAATCAGCGTGCCGAGCTGCTCATCGAGCTTGAGATACATGTCGTGCACCTCGCGAGAGCGCACTCCCCAAGTATGTCCCGCATAATCCGTAGAAGAAAAACTCACGCCTAAAAAGTCACAATCAGCATCGTCTCCAAGATCCTCGTGTTGAAGAATCTCTAAAGCCATATCGAGAACGAGCGCATTCCCTACCGGCGTATTTTTCAAAATACTCAAGCGCTTCGAAGCAACTAGGGCCTCCAAATCGTACGGAAAGCTCGAAGTTCCTTGGTTCAGCTTGGGCTCGTACGGATTCTCATCCTCCAAACTCTCCTCATATTTTCGCGCGGCCAATTCCAATTTCCACTTCCGACGCATCAAACCCATGGCTTCTTCCTTGCGGTTGTATTTTTCCACATATTCCGGAAGGCGATTCATATAATAACTGCTCGTCACAAAGTGCATACTGTTATCCAGCCAAAACGCTCCATCGGCCAGTTGACCTGCCGGAAAAATCGCACCGCGGTCCTTCACAGATACCCCGAAGCTTTTCCCGCGTCCATTGCTATGGAGTTTAATCCCGTCGGAAAAAGTAAGCGCTCGTAAATTCTTTGGGGATCTGCGACTGCTGCTCTCCACGGTTCCTACGGCGCGTACCGTCGTGTCTTCAGCACAGTACATTTCATACCCGCTGCGCGTATCCAGCCAGTCGTTTGCTACGATACCGTGGTATTTCGGCGTAGTACCGGTGGAAACACTGGCATGACCAGGCCCGGTATAGGTTGGAATGTAGTTGTAGTGCGTATTGCTGAACTGGAAACCACTATCAAGCAGTGTTCGAAACCCTCCATCTTCGGCAAACTGGTGCTCGAAACGTTGCAGGTATTCCGCGCGCATCTGATCCACAACCACTTGAACTACAAGCTTCGGCTGTGCCCAGACACCTAGACTAATTAGGCAGGCAAGCGCTGCTCCAATTCCTCTTTTTCCAAATTTAACTGCTCCCATAACTCCATGTTGGCTTCTAAATCCGCCTTTTTTTGTTCGTATTTCGGATAGAAATCAGCCTGCGCCATCAACTCCTGATAGCCCGCGGGATCTGCAAGTTTCGCATCCCAATCTGCCAATTCCTGCTCTAAGTTCTCAATATTTTCTTCGACTTCGGCCAATTTTTTAGCCGCATTTCGCTTGTCTTTTTCGAGCTGCTTGCGCTCCTTGTAGCTCAAGCCAGTCGCCTCATCCAGCGCCTTTTCTTCCTGCTTTTTAGCCTTGCTCTTCGCGGTTTTTGCCTCCACAGCACGCATATCTGCAAGCTTACGCTGCTCCAAATAGTATTCTATACCACCCAGTAAGGTCTTTACCTGGTGGTCTCTAAATTCCACAGTCTTAGTAACCAGTCCTTCTAAAAATTCACGATCGTGACTCACTACAAGTAAGGTCCCGTCAAAACCGAGCAAGCTCTTTTTCAAAACATCCTTGCTGTTCATGTCCAAGTGATTCGTCGGCTCATCCATCACCAAGAAATTGATTGGTTTCAAAAGCAGCTTACACAAGGCCAAGCGACCGCGTTCTCCACCACTAAGTACCTTCACTTTCTTCTCCACATCTTCACCACGGAACATGAATGATCCCAGTAAGCTACGTGCGTG
>CATITW010000229.1 GCA_949547975.1 Cryomorphaceae bacterium
GCCATTATTCTTTGTTTTTTGAATCGATCCATATGGTAATAGGACCGTCGTTAATAAGTGAGACCTGCATATCTGCGCCAAACTTTCCAGCTTTTACAGGCAAATCACTTACATGCCATAGCTGCTCCATGAAGTACTCGTACATCGGTTCTGCATGGGAAGGTCGAGCAGCTTTCATATAGCTCGGGCGGTTTCCTTTTTTGGTCGAAGCGTGAAGGGTGAACTGTGAGACGACTAAGAATTGGCCACCGGCTTCCATGATGTTTTTGTTCATCACGCCTTCGCTATCGGGGAACAGTCGCATTCGAGCGATTTTCCCGCAAAGCCAATCGGCGTCTTCCTCTGTATCGGCAGGCTCTACACCTAAAAGAACCAGCAGTCCTTTATCGATGGCGCCTATTTCTGTGCCATCCACTACAACACTTGCTTCGCTAACGCGCTGTAGTAGAGCCCTCATTTAGTTGAAGGCTGGGTTTGGGAATAAAATGAGCTTATCGCCGTGTACGCGCATCAATTCATCCATGTTTTCGTTCACGGCTCGGCCCATGCCAGTAAGGCTATTCGCTTCTCCTAAAGCAGTAGTTAGAACTAGTGCAATTCTATTCGACTGCGTCATTTCCATCATAGTCATGTTACTGCTTGCTTGTCCGTATTCATGTCGTCCTTCGTACATGGATGGAAATACATTTATGTTCTTGTTCGCTAAATCTTCAATAGTTCCTAATACTTCTCTTTCGTCCGCCATTAGATATACCTGAATACCAGCATCTTGGCACATGCGTAAAAAGTTCAACGCATCTGAGTTGTATCGGTATTTACTAAAGCCTTCTATTTCCTCCATACGAAGACCATCTTCTAGGGCAACGTTTTCGATGTATTGATTAAGTACATCTTGGTCCAATAGCAAGAATGGAACATCGATAAAGATCGCAGGGCCGTTCTTAATTGTGCCCATCTTACGCTGTAACATTTCTGATGCGTAATTAAAGGTCTGTTTGTAGATGTATTCAAATTCACTAGACTTTCTCCATTCAAGCGCTGGGTTCACCGGCGGTGGGGGTGGGGGGACCTCTGCTACAGCTTCTTTCTGCGTGCCACATGAGGCCAAACCTAATGTGCTAATGGCTAGTAGTGCGATAATGTGTTTCTTCATCGTAATCGTTTAATTGGTTAAGATAACTCTCGTATCGAGTCGGTGCAATTTTATTCTCTTCAAGTGCTTCCTTCACCGCACATTGCGGCTCATTGACGTGCAGACAATTATGGAATCGGCATTCTTTACTGAGGGTAAATAGTTCTGGAAAGAAATGACTAATCTCTTCCTTCTCCATATTGACCATCCCAAACCCTTTGATGCCCGGCGTATCAATAATATCACCGCCAATGGTGAGTGGATGCATCTCCGCAAAGGTGGTGGTATGCTGTCCCTTTCTGTGGCTATGGCTCACTTCACCAGTTCTCAGCTCCAATTCCGGCTCAATGGCATTCACCAAGGTGCTCTTTCCGACACCACTATGACCGCTGAGCAAGGTGGTCTTTCCTTTTAGAATTTCTTTTAATTCCTCCAGTCCCCTAGCTTCAGTAGCAGAAGTTTTTAAGACTTTATAGCCGATAGCGCTGTACACAGCTTCACGGTACTCGAGCTCCATCAATTCCTCTTCCCCATACACGTCAATCTTATTAAAGACGATTACTGTAGGAATGGAATAGGCCTCGGCGGTAGCTAAAAATCGATCCATGAAGCCGGTTGAGGTCATTGGCTGTGCAAGGGTCGTCACCAGAAGCGCTTGGTCCATGTTGGACGCGATGATGTGTACACGCTTACTGAGGTTGACACTTTTACGAACGATGTAGTTCTTGCGGTCTTCAATGGCTTGAATGATGCCTTGGCGTTCGTCTTTTTCTTCCAATTCGAATTCAACGAAATCACCTACTGCGAGAGGGTTGGTACTCTTAATACCGGCCACACGAAATTTCCCCTTGATTCTACAATCAAAGAGTTCGCGGTTTTCCAAATCTCTGACTTGGTACCAGCTACCCGTACTTTTTAGAACTACGCCTTTCACAGGGCGCAAATTAC
>CATITW010000230.1 GCA_949547975.1 Cryomorphaceae bacterium
ACTTTCGATGTAAGCATCGAAGACCTCGGCGCTGAGCTCGTCGTTCATTTCCTTGGGCTGCAGGTGCACATTTGTGAGAGCATCGCGCACTAGGGCGAAAATGACGGCTTCTTTTTCTTGCTGTGGTCCAAACCAATTGAAACCAACAAAAAGGAGTGCTCCACCCAAAATTGGGAGCAGATATTTCAAGTTCTTACGTTGCATAAGTCGTTTTAACATAGGGAAGGAGCAAGGTACAATCTTTGGTGCTTTGCTCCGCATGGTGGAACGTTAAAGGAATTCAAAAGAGGAGTGGGAATAGGTAACCCTATAAAAGGCAAATTGTTACTACCTTTGCAGCCCTCAATTGTATGGGGAGCAAAAATTTAATTGGACTCAAATGAACATTAGCAAGAACGAAGTTGACGCGCTGAACCTGTTGGTTAACATTGAAATCACACCTGAAGACTACCAAGAAAAGGTAGATTCGGTATTGCAGAACTACCGCAAGAGCGCGAATATTCCTGGATTCCGTCCGGGTAAAGTTCCGATGGGACTCATCAAAAAGCAGTACGGTAAAGCGGTATTGATTGATGAGATCAACAAAATGCTTCAAGACAGCATCTACAACTACATCCAAGAGGAGAAGTTGAACATCCTCGGAAATCCACTTCCAGTAGAGCAAGAAGAGATTGATTTCGATACTCCAGGCACCTACACGTTCGGCTTCGAACTAGGTTTGAGCCCAGAATTTGAAGTGAAAATTTCAAAGCGCAACAAAGTCGACGGCGTGAAGGTCGTTGCAGATGATAAGGTGTTAGATACTTACGTTGAAGACATCCGTAGCCGTTACGGTAGCATGACCCAGCCAGAAAAGCCAGTAGCAACAGATATGTACCAAGGTGTAATCACTGAGGTAGATGCGGATGGTAACGCTGTAGAAGGCGGTATCGTAAAAGAAGATGCACAGTTTGAAGGCAGTAACCTGAAGACGAAGAAGGCACAAGGAGAATTGGCAAAAACAGCATTGGGTACGGACTTCCCGATCGATGCAAAGAAGTCATTCGCTAAAGATTTCAACTTTGCAGGTTTGTTAGAAGTTACCGACGCGCAGCTTGAGGCGTCTACCGGAACTTTCCACTTTACTTTGAACAGCATTGCTCGCATGGAGCCGGCTGAACTCAACCAAGAATTCTTCGACAAAGTGTACGGAGAAGGCGTGGTAACGAGCGAAGAGGAGATGCGTGCGAAGATGAAAGAAGAAGCGGAGCGCATGTACGAAAACGAAGCGAACCAGTACTTCTTAAACAACGTAGCAGAATATTTGCTCGACAAAACTTCTATGGAACTTCCAACGACCTTCTTGAAGAAGTGGATGCAGACTTCTGGTGAGAAGCCAGTTTCAGCGGAAGAAGTTGAAGCAGATTGGGACAAAACAGAGAAAGGATTACGTTACCAACTCATCGAGAACAAGGTGATCACTGAGGCAGGCATCAATGTCAGCCAGGAAGATTTGATCGCACACACGGTAGGTTTGGTAAAAGCACAGTTCCAGCAGTTCGGACAGCAAGGTGGTATGGACGACGAGATGCTTGAGGGTATCGCGAAGAACGCACTAGAGAACCAGGAAGAAGCTCGCCGTATCGCGGATCAGGTGTACAACCAAAAATTGTTAGCGCACTACAAGGAGTCTTTCAAAGTGGAGGAGAAAGAAGTCACTTATGACGAATTCATCAAATTGGTCACGGAAAAGGCATAACTTAGAACAAAACTTCTAGGCATTTGTCTTAACCTAATAAACCAATTTCAACATGGATTTCGGAAAAGAATTCAAAAAATACGCCACTAAACATGTCGGTATTCAGAGCATGTACGTGGATCAATATGTAGACGCATCATTGACCCCTTACATCATAGAGGAGCGCCAGATGAATGTGGCACAAATGGACGTGTTCTCGCGTTTGATGATGGACCGCATCATCTTCCTCGGAACGGGTGTGAATGACCAGGTAGCGAACATTGTACAGGCACAGCTTTTGTTCTTGGAAAGTGCCGACGCACAGAAGGACATTCAGATCTACATCAACTCGCCAGGTGGTTCGGTGTATGCAGGTCTAGGGATCTATGACACCATGCAAGTGGTGAACCCAGATGTAGCAACCATCTGTACCGGTATGGCTGCATCTATGGGTGCCGTGCTGATGTGTGCTGGTGCCAAAGGAAAGCGTTCTGCATTGAAGCACAGCCGTATCATGATTCACCAGCCGATGGGTGGTGCTCAAGGTCAGGCTTCTGATATGGAGATCACTTTGCAAGAAATCTTAAAACTAAAGAAGGAGCTCTACAGCATCATCTCTCACCACAGTGGTCAAGAGTTTGACAAAGTAGAAGCAGATTCTGACCGTGACTACTGGATGACCGCTGAACAAGCGAAAACCTACGGTATGGTCGACGAAATCTTGTTAGGCAAGAACCAAGCACGCTAGATGAGCGAAGAAAACAACAGCATACACTGCTCCTTCTGCGGAAGAAGCAAGGATGAAACAGAAATGATGATCGCAGGTGTGGATGCCCACATCTGCGATCGTTGTGTTGGGCAAGCTGGAGGCATCCTTCACGCAGAGCTTGGCGAGAAGCCGCAGTCGAATCCTTTAGAGGTAGCTGCGAAGCCTGAATTTGATTTCACACCTTCTCAGATCAAAACCCACCTCGACGAATACATCATCGGTCAAGAAGCTTCGAAACGAACACTGGCTGTGGCCGTGTACAATCACTACAAGCGAATCGGTCTAGTGCCGGTGAAAGATGCTCCGGAAGTCGATAAATCGAACATCGTTTTAGTCGGGAATACCGGAACAGGTAAAACCTTGATGGCCCGGACGATCGCCAAACTTTTGAATGTACCCTTCACCATTGTAGATGCTACCGTACTTACGGAGGCAGGCTATGTAGGTGAAGATGTGGAAAGCATTTTGACACGCTTACTTCAGGCGGCAGATTACGATCTCAAGCGCGCTGAGGTGGGAATTGTCTTTATCGATGAGATCGATAAGATTGCCCGCAAAGGAGATAATCCATCCATCACTCGTGATGTAAGCGGCGAAGGGGTGCAGCAAGGTCTGTTGAAACTACTCGAAGGCTCTAAGGTGAATGTACCTCCGAAAGGCGGTCGCAAGCATCCGGACCAGAAGTACATCGAGGTGGATAC
>CATITW010000231.1 GCA_949547975.1 Cryomorphaceae bacterium
CGGCTTACTCGCGCGCAAAACACTCTTTTCTCAACCGGGAGGGGATTCGGTTCAAGTGGTGCATACCGCAGAAGCCTTGCAGCGCTTTGGCCATAGAACGTTTATCATAAAAGCTGGCGACCCGCTGCCTGAGGAGCTGGATCTATTGCACTTCTTCAACATCGGCAGACCGGCAGACGCCTTGCCATATTTCAAGCGATTTAAGGGACAAAAGGTGATAAGCACGGTGTATGTGGAGTATGCAACCGCCGACCGTCAGCGTTTTCCGTTTTTGTTTTCCTTGTTCGGCGAGCACGGTATGGAATACATCAAAACGATAGCCCGCGCGCGGAATAAGACCGATCGATGGCCGGAGCTCAGCTACCTGCTCAAGGGGCAGCGTAAAAGCATGATGTACCTATTGAATCATTGCGATAGAATCATCACTTCTTCGATGAGCGAGTTACAGCGCATGAGCACTTGGGCAAAACTTCCAGGCAAATCTTTACGTGATCGTCACCGTCTAGTGCCCCTGGGTATCGACTCAGATTTTATTCATACGCCACAGGATACAGCGGAACGTAAAGGACTTCTTATGGTCGGGCGTTTGGAGTATCTAAAAAACCAATTATCTGTTATCCAGTGGGCGAAACAAATGGACTGGCCCCTCACGGTAGTCGGCGATAAAAACATCAATCAAGAGGAGTATTACGAGCGTTGCCTTGCTGAGGCCGGCCCTCTTACGAAATTCCTACCGTTTCAAAACACTACGGACATCGTCCGATTGATGGACCAGCACAAAGTATTTATCGTACCCTCACTTTTTGAATCATACTCGCTTGTCGCGTGGGAAGCCGCTGCGCGTGGTATGGCTGTGGTTGCAAACCGGGTAGCAGACATGTCTGAAACGCTGGCTCCTGTGGCCGAGTTTACAGACTTTAAGGTCCCACGTGTTGCTCAAAGCGTCATAGAATTTGAGCTAGCTCAGGAAAAACCGCGCACAAAAAAATCCCAAGCATGGTTCGAAAACTATACTTGGGATGAAATAGGTCAAAAGATTGACGAAGCCTACCGCTAAGGAAACATCGTCAAAGGAACGCCCGATTTACCTCGCTTGTTCCATCTCTTTTTCAAACGTCTCTTTAAACTTCTCATAGTTGTAGTCTACCATGATCTTGTCGTTTTTACTGAGCGCTTTGTAGTAGTCTTTTACGATTTTTTCACCGTCCAATTCCAACGCGATATAGTATTTGAATTTACTGGTCGCAGCAACCTGAGTCACTCGATCACAAGCTACAACGACACCACTTAGACGCTGATCGATGACCGTTCTTGAGTTTTCTTCAAAGCGCTCCAGTACCTCTTCAACATTGTTCACTTCGATACTCTTCACGTAGTTGTCCGCAACCACTTTCATAGTGCTTTGAACCATCCCAGCAAGCTCAGTTTTCGCATTGCTCAGGGCCTTTTTCTTTGCAACATTCATATCAGCGCTTTCGCCAAAACTGTATACACGGAAGGTCTTTTTATCGCTCTTGAATTCAGAACATGGAAGTACCATTTCGGTCTCCCCTTTCGGCACTTTGGTTTTAGAACCACAGCTCACAAGCGCTAAACTCGATGCTAGGACTGCGGCAAATAGGAATCTTGCTTTCATAGTTTGTAGGTGTTAATTAGGTTGAGTTAGGTAAGGTACGGATCCACTCGAAAGATTATATCCAAAGGCCGTGCCAAATTCCTACCATTTACCCTTATCTGCTAATTTTTCGCGCTCCAATTCGAGGAAATCCATCGCTTTACGAACCTGCTTGTCGACATCCTTGATGCGTTGTAACGTGTGACATAGCGTGCGTTTGCGGCCGTCTGAAAGCTTATTCCAAACACGTTCAATGATTTCATCCTGTGCGATCAACTCCACAAGAACTTCCGGCAACTCGACCCCGAGCTGATTGGGGTCCTCGTACACCACAACGGAGATCGGTTGTCCCAACTCGTAGGCATGACCTTCCAAGCGGCCACGACCAATCATCGAAAAATAGCGTCCATCGCCGTTCGACTGCAAACCGCACTGAAGTTCTAATACATCATCTATACGCAAAATGACACGGGTCTTTCTTCCTTTCGGAAAACGATCCACCACTTTGGCATCATAAAATACACAACGATAGCCGCCCTTGATCGGGTCGAGCATTTCCATCACGGTATCAAACCGGTACAATTCTTTCATCACTACCAAGGATTTGAAAACGCTGTATCCGTGAGAAAAATTGGATCAGAAAACGTCTTCATGAAGTCGATCAATCCCTGCTTTTGAGCCACGGACCAATTTCGACCGATACCAGCCGCCTTCATATTAGGATCGATGGTCGGGCTGGGGTGACCACCTTCATTATAAAACTCCACTACCTCAGCAAGGGTCTGAAAACGACCATCGTGCATGTAAGGGAAACTGTATTCCACATTGCGCAAGCTCGGCACCTTGAATTTGGCACGATCACTGGCTAAACCGGTCACTCTTTCACGACCGGAATTTACTTCGTGCACACTATCTAAACCATTATTAGAGAATTGCAATAAACCAAAAGCACCCATCTGGTACCCGGTGGTGGCTAAACCGTGGCAATGAAAACAATCGCCTTGTTCGTTGTTGAAAATATCAAAACCTATTTGCTCGCTTGGCGTAAACGTATATGTGCCCTGAACGTACTGATCGAGTTTAGAAGATCCACTTACCATCGTACGAACAAACTGCGCTAAGGCCTTTGCCGTGCGCTCCTTCGTAATTTCATCATCTCCAAAAGCATCAGTAAACATCTCCAAATACCTCGGATCTTGTGCCAATTTCTCCAAAACATCCGGCCAGTTTGCGTGCATTTCGATCGGGTTCACGATAGGATCCTTGACCTGCTCCTCCAAGGTGGTCATACGACCGTCCCAAAAGAAAAATTGCTGCCAAGCCATATTCGACAAGACCATGGCGTTGATATCACCGCTAATCCCGTCAATACCGACAGAAAAGCGCATGGGCTCAGCAAAATTGGACTCTTGAAAATGACAACTTCCACAATTCTGCGAGTTGTCGCCACTGAGCCGATCTTCATAAAACAAATGACGCCCTAAACGTACCCCTTCTTCGGTGAGTGGGTTGGACGCTGGAAGATCAGGTGTTGGGAAATGCGACGGATAGTCTAAGATTAGTGGCGTAGGTTCATGCACAGGTTCATCGGGTCCACAGCTTACCGCCATAGACACAAATGCTCCTAATACTATGATCCACTTACGACTGTTCACTAAATGTAGGTCCTGATTTCGTGTAGTTCTCGAATTTACGAATTACCTCCATCATATCTTCAGGAATAACAGTATCAAAAGACATGTGTTCACCACTTTGCGGATGCGTAAAGCCCAACGTCTTTGCATGGAGTGCATGACGCGGACAAGCTTTGAAACAATTCATAATGAATTGGCGGTATTTCGAAAATGAAGTTCCCTTCAAAATTTTATCGCCGCCGTAACGCTCGTCATTAAAGAGCGGGTGTCCCAAAAATCGCATGTGTGCACGAATCTGGTGCGTACGTCCGGTCTCTAACTTACAGCTGACCACTGTCACATATCCGAAGCGTTGCAGCACCTTGTAGTGCGTAACCGCGTGCTTTCCTTCCGAGCCGTCTGGGAACACAGCCATTTGCAAGCGGTCCTTCATACTGCGCCCGATGTGTCCCTCGATGGTACCTTCCTCTTGCTCGAGGTCTCCCCAAACAATCGCCACATATTCACGCGAAGTAGTACGGTCGTAAAATTGTTTTGCGAGACTACTCATGCCCAATTCAGACGCGGCTGCCACCATAACGCCCGAAGTATCCTTATCCAAACGGTGTACTAACCCTGGGCGCTCCTCTCCCTGCTTTCCGATCGGTAAATTCTCCGCTAAAAACGCAAGTCCATGCACTAAGGTTCCCGTGTAGTTTCCGTGACCCGGGTGACACACCATACCGGGTGCTTTATTCAACACGATCACATGTTCGTCGCGGTGAACAATCTCAAGAGGCAGCTCTTCAGGACGAATGTCCGAATCTCTCGGTTCATCGCCCAGCACGATCTCGATGGCGTCACCGGCCTTCACCTTGAAGCTGCTCTTTACCACTTTACCATTAACGGTCACGGTGCCTGCTTCGGCCGCTTTTTGAATTCTCGTTCTCGAGGTATCCGGCAGTTGATTCAGTAAAAATTTATCTACGCGAAGCAGCTCTTGACCTTCTTCAGCAACCAAGCGATGGTGTACAAATATTTCATCGAGTTGCACGTCTTCGTCGTGTGTAGGGTATTCTGACATATTAAAGTTTCATCCACTTAAGGTGGTGTATAGCCTTCGATCCTGTGCACACCACTGTGTACATCCCGGAAGGCAGGTGTGTGAGATCCAAGGGTTGCTGCTCAGGACAACGTCCCTCAAAAACACTTGCCCCTCGGACATCAAAAAGTTGAATATTTGCTCCGGCTGCGTCGATGTGGAGCATTCCATTCGAAGGATTCGGATACATTTTTGGAGCGGGTACGTGCTCACCTGATCCCATGTCGTTCTGCGTGTAATTAAAATACGGTTGTAGCAGCAGTGTTCCAGGCTCTAAGGACGGATACCAATTAAACCCGTCCCCATAGAAACGCGGCATCGAAGTAGGCAGCTCGCGCTGCACGTCAAAACCGACATACATAGGATCCGCACTCGTACAAACATAGCCGACCCAAATGTGCGGATAGCTCGCGATTGCCACCGCTGAATCCAGCTCATAAGGAATCATATCATCGCGGTAATACCCCCAATTGGGTTCGTACAAGCTATCGCTGAGATAGATCAAATCCCCCGGTGCTCCCACAGAATCGGAAGGGCCCCACACAGCGAGTCTAAAGGTCGAAGTATATCTATTGCCTGCATCGACAAAGTTTAATCGGACACCCATAAGAGAGTCAGTCATGCCTAGTCCCCCCGTCTGAAAGCGCTGAGCGACACGACCACCGCTGATATTTTGTACGGCATAGGCGCGTTCAGCCGAACCATCGTCTAACGACAAATAGTTGTCCAAGCGCAA
>CATITW010000232.1 GCA_949547975.1 Cryomorphaceae bacterium
GGTAATTACCGCCCCATGCAGAAAGTACGCTTTACAGTCGATGAGATTAAAGGGAACATCAGGTTCATTTTTTGGATCTGTAGCTTCACTACGCTCGCTTTAATTCTGAGCCAAATCCGCCTCATACAGCTGGAAAAAACGTCGTACAATCTTCAAAAGGAGTGGACGACGAATGAAGCGTTTATCACAAGCTTCCAGAATGCTTTTTACACAACTCATGATGTGCAGTTTGCCATCACTAAGGAGTATGCGACTACGAATGCCCAAGCGCTCCGCATGTTTGACAACCCGGTGATTCAAAATGGACCGTACAAAGAAGAGCTCGAAAAATGGAAGGGCGCACTAGAATACGTACTTGACTCCAGGGGCTACAACGGCATGAAGGACCACGATCATCAAAAATGTATCGGTCTCAATGCAAAGAAAAATTACGTAGAGAGTCAAGCGCGTTTGACTTTTGAAAGCCAATTGGAAGGGCTTCAAAGAAGAATTGACTTACTCAACCTGATCATCCTATTACTTCCCGTAATCACACTTACCTTCTTAGTATACACCGCCTTTTTCACGAACTATGGCGGTACAGAATAGGACTACACAGCGCTCGGCCAAATTACTGGTTGTGATTGCCTTTATTGCTATTTGGAGTTCAACTCCTGAGGTGGCGACCAAAGTCATCATGAGCACGGGAGTGGCGTTCACCATGATTCGTCGTTACCTGTTAAGGCCGACGCAGGTGTATCTTATACTGGGTTCAGAAATCCTAGTGTATTTAGTGCTTGCCATGACCCTGCCGGGGATTTGGTCGGTGATGCTCATCATTGCACTCACGTTTCGCTTCGGCAGCATGTACGTGCCCACGCAGATTCGACCTCGGCTTTTGTACCAGCAGCACTTAAGTCCATATTTAGGAACTGCGATCGCGGCGTGTAAAGCGCTATTAGCTATGGCGGGGATGGACATCAGTTCGGTACCGGCTGAAATGATAACAGGATGGTTCAGTGGTTTGATTGCACTGTTTTTTTGCATCACGATCCTCAGCTATCACATTTACAACAGAGCGCGGATGTATGAAGAGCTGCTGAAGGATATGGCGGTGAAAGAAAAAAATTGGACCCTGGAACTTCTGAGTTTACTCTCGCACAATATTCGCACACCGATCACGACCATGTCGAACCGGATCGAGATCATGCGCATGAAATCTGAAACGGGGAGCGAGATCAGTTTGAACGACATCACCTCGCTGCAACAGAGCAATGAAAACGTAAGCAAGATCATCAACCAGCTGCTCAACAATACCGCGCGTACCCAGATTCGTGACAAGCAAGGAGTGATTAGCCTCGAGAGCGCTCTTGAAATGCTCGACCTGACAGATGTGGTTCTTGAAAATTTAGGCGGAGTGGACTTTAACCTTTCTTCGACAAACGCTATCGCATTGCAACTCTGTTTAGAATCGCTACTCTCTAATGCGTTTAAATATGGCGGTACGGATGTTCGACTGACTATTGTATCTGGGAAATTAGACTTCAGGATCAGCGTTAAAGACAACGGTCAAGGGATGAGCGCGAAGCAGATCGAAAGCTACGGGACGCCCTTTAACCACAGTCAAACCTCGGGCGGCACCGGGCTTGGAGTCTACTTTACCCTACAGCTGATCAAGGAAAAAGGCTGGGATTGGTCGTTAGAAAGTACCGAAGGTGAGGGCACTAAAGCGACCTTAATCATCCCCCGCAGTAAACTCCTGATCTAAGGTAGAAGGAACCTCAGGCTCCGGCAACAGCTGGTTGTAAGCGTCGTAGAAACTTAAGCTGATCCAAGGCACGGCGACTAGCAAACCCAGACCCAAAGTGAACACGACCACTAAAGCAGCTACTGCGATAACAGCGATGAAAAGCACGATGATGCGAAGCGTATTCGGTAAAACGTGCGCCGCCGACCATTGAATAGCAGTGAGCGGATCTTCGCCTTCCAGGGAAGCGCGGTATTGCGCGAAGAGCACCGAAAGTCCGAATACCGTGGAGATCACAGCGAAGATGAGTATGCTATTTATGTTGGCCAAGTACACTTCTTTCAAGTCTTGAAACATCATCATCAACTCCTCCGGATCTTGCGTTTGTTCGTCGATCGTGA
This sequence comes from Cryomorphaceae bacterium, assembly GCA_949547975.1. The sequence continues at coordinate 2,128 of CATITW010000232.1, forward strand.
GGGAGAGCATCTCAGATGGAACGACCAAGGTGAAGAGTTGGCTGATCAGGGCAATGATGACTGACACCGCGATCAGCTGGCGCGCGTTTACTTTAAAACCGTCGAAGAAATCGCCGAATTCTACATCCAGACCCTGCTCATCCTTGCGTGCAAAGTGGTACCAGCCCATGCTGATCAATGCGCCAAAGACGCTGGTCAGTATAGCAACGATCGATCGCTCTAAAAAAGGGATTCCTGAGAAAACGCTCCCTATCGAAGTAGAGACACCGCCTGCAACCATGGATAAGATCAACATAAGTACGGTAAACGCGGTGTACATGCCTGCGCGATTCTTGTAACGAACCCAACCGGCTTGGAGGGCGTAGAGTGGAGCAATTTTTCTCATTGATAGTGCGATTTTCATTGCGTAATTTGCAAAAAATCTATCGAACGTTGAAAGTACATTACGGATTAAATGATTTTAGTACGCTCAGGTGCGCCGTGGCAACCACCGGAACGTTTGACGGAGTGCACCAGGGCCATCAAAAAATCTTGAGCCAGCTCGTGCAAAAAGCGGCAAAAGTAGGCGGAGAAAGCGTCTTACTCACTTTCGATCCGCACCCGCGTAAAGTCCTGCAACCGGATGTAGAACTCTCGTTGCTTTCTAGCGTAGATGAAAAGATTCGATTGCTGGAAAAAACAGGACTGGACCATTTGATCATTCAGCCCTTCACCAAAGAATTTTCAAGGACCCCTTCGCTCGAGTTTGTACGCGAAATCATGGTCAATACGATCGGCGTAAAGCACCTAGTGATCGGTTACGACCACCACTTTGGACGCAATAGAGAAGGAAGCTTTGAGCATTTGAAAGAGTTTGGACCGATCTACGGGTTTGATGTGGAGGAGATTCAGGCACTGGACATCGACCAAGTGAATGTGAGTAGCACGAAAATTCGAAAAGCGCTCTCAACCGGTCAGGTAGATCTCGCCTTAGAGTATTTAGGGCACCCGTACGCGCTGCAGGGCGAGGTGGTGGAAGGAGACAAAATTGGTCGGACGATCGGATTTCCTACCGCAAACATCCGACTACAATTTGCAGACAAACTCATCCCTGCCGACGGGGTCTATGCCGGATGGGCCGTACACCATGGCGCACGCTACGCAGCGATGGCAAACATCGGGAGACGACCGACCGTGGGGAGCGTGAAACGCAGCATCGAAGTGCACCTGTTAGACGCGAGCCTAGAACTGTACGGGGAATCGCTCACCTTTGAGCTGCACCACAAGATCCGCGACATCGTTCATTTCGACAGTTTAGAGGCACTTACCACCCAGCTTGGACGGGACAAAGAGCAAACGCAGCAACTTTTGGCACAATAATTTCTATCTTCAACACAAATAACAGACACAACTTCATCATGAAAAAAATCGCCTTATTCATTGCCGCAGCAGGACTTTTTGTCTCATGTGCAAAATGGGAAAACAAGTCTACTGAGTTTAAAGTAACCGGTCTTTGGACAGGTGTCAACCAAGAAATTCAGATTCAAGCATTGCCGTTCTTAGATTCGAGCATCATTCAAAACACGCCGGACTGGGAAGCAAACTTTATGGAAGGTGGATCTTTAGTGATCGACTCTGCAGGTACGCGCATCGACTCTATGGGTTGGGCGATCGAAAGCGACACGGTTCTTGTACTTTCAGGAATAGA
>CATITW010000233.1 GCA_949547975.1 Cryomorphaceae bacterium
GATGTGACGATTTCTGAACCGGATTTGGAATCCATTTTTATGAACTATTACCAACGCTAAGCCATGAATACTGTACTCTATTTAAAAGAATTGAAACGCAACAGAAAGAATGTTCTTATCTGGAGCGCGATTGTGATTGGTTTCACTTTTATGATTTTGGCCATCTTCCCAAGTTTTGCGGATATGGGCGAACAGATTACTCTGATGATGTCAAAATTACCCGAAGAAATAGCGCTTGCGCTTGGGGTGGATGAGGCGACTTGGTCGAGTATTATCGGGTTTTATGGCACTTACTATGGGATCTATATCACCTTGCTTATGGGGATATTTACAGCGTCTACTGGTGCGACGATTTTAGGTAAAGAAGAGCGCGATGGAACGGCTGAGTTTTTGTTGACGCGACCTATTTCGAGAGCCCGCATTGTGGATTCGAAATATGCTGCGCTTGTCACATTGTTGGTGCTCATTTATGCCGTGCAAACGATCTGCGCGGTGGTCGGAATGACTGTTTTTGGAACCGAGGTGGATTGGGAGGTGTTCGTTGCGATGCACGTTCACGGGTTCGTCTTGATTTCCTTTTTTACGGGTATAGCTGCATTGCTGGGCTCTTTCGTGTCGCCCAAGGTGAATTTTATGGGACCCGTAGTGGGTTTGATCTTTGGTTCCTACTTCCTGGATGCCATCTCAAAGGCGACAGATGCGGTTAGTTTCCTTGGATACGTAACCCCTTACCACTACCTAAAGCTCCAAGCTGAAGGCGGTGCGCTTTCTGTGAATTGGCTTGCGAGTGTGGCGCTTCTAGGAGTTGCCGTGGGTGCGTTGTATACAGCACGTTCACGTTACCTAAAGCGTGATATCACGGGTTGATGTCCCTAAGCCTTAGAGCGTATTCCCGATCTGCTCCTTGATTTTTTCAAGCTCGTCTTTCATTTGAACGACGTATTGCTGCATCGGAGCGTAGTTGCTTTTAGAGCCCAACGTGTTGATTTCACGACCAATCTCTTGTGCGATAAAGCCCAATTTCTTCCCGGAACCTGCCTCGTGCATGGTTTCGCGGAAGTATTTGATGTGGTTTTCTAGGCGCACTTTCTCTTCGTTGATGTCGAGTTTTTCGATGTAGAAAATGACTTCCTGCTCGTAGCGGTTGCTGTCCACTTCCACGCCTTCAAGTCCTTTGTTCAAACGTTCGCGAACGGCGTCCAGGCGAGCGCTTTCGTGCGGCTCGATACCCTTCATCGCGGCTTCGATAGCCACCAGGCGTGCTTCGTAATCTTTAGCGATGGAAGCACCTTCTTGTACACGGAAATCTTCGAGTTTTTCTAGGGCTTCTGCGACCAATTTTTGCAAGAACGACCATTCTTCTTTGCTGAGTTCGTCGCGTCCGCTGCTCATCACGTCCGGCATGCGCATTACTGCTGCAACGAGATCACTGTTTGTGCCCGCCGCTTTTTCAAGCTCGGTGAGCTGTACGAGGTAGGCTTTTGCAAGGTCCATGTTGATGCTCGCAGCACTTTCGATGCCGGTCACTTCTGCATAGATGTTGATGTCGATCTTTCCACGTTTGAGTGCGGCACCGACGGTTTTGCGCAAGTCCAATTCCTTTTCACGGAACAGAGAGGCTACACGGGCGTTGAGGTCGAGTCCTTTGCTGTTTAAGCTACGGATTTCAACCGTGATTTTTTTACCTGAAACTTGGCCAATGGCCTTACCGAAGCCGGTCATACTCTGCATCATGATCTTGCGTATTTATGCCGGCCAAAGGTAGGGCTTTTACGAAAAGGATTTTAGGGCCTCTGCTAGGCGGTCCAAGTCGTTGTCGGACACGGCTTGCGAGATGAACCAGCTTTCAAAGGCGCTCGGTGGGAGGTATACACCCCGCTGCAAGAGGTGGTGGAACAGGGCGTTGAACCGGGCGTTGTTTGCGGAGGTGGCGTCGGAATAATTGGCGACAGCATCTGTTCCAAAGTGGATGGAAATCATGCTGCCTAAGCGGTTAATGGCCGTTTGTTCGTCGCGGAATTTATCTACTAAAATCGCTTCGATGCGCTCGGTGGTTTGATCGATTTTTTCATAGACCTCCGGGTGCTCCTTCAGGTGCGTTAATGTGGCGGTTCCACAGGCAACGGCGATGGGGTTTCCACTGAGGGTTCCGGCTTGGTACACGGGTCCGTTCGGTGCGAGCACGTCCATGATTTCTGCACGTCCTGCGAAGGCGCCCACGGGCATTCCTCCACCGATGACTTTGCCGAAAGTGACCATGTCTGGACGGATGTTCAGGCGCTGAGCTGCACCTCCTGTGGAGAGTCGGAATCCGGTCATGACTTCGTCGAA
>CATITW010000234.1 GCA_949547975.1 Cryomorphaceae bacterium
AAGGTGTCTGTGGGGACCCAGCCGGCGGTTTGGAACCCGTCGTACATCTTGAGGATCTCGTCAAATGCGGTGTAAGAGGCGGCGGCGCGTTTACGCTGCGTGCGCTGGTGCAACCTGAATTTATTGCGCGGACGGGCGTGAAAAATGAAATCGCCGTGTTGCAAGAGGTTGGCGTAGAAATACCAATCGCCGTTGAGCTTCCATGTGGTTTGTGGCGCTCCGGTGGCATCGAAAGCGGACTTTCGAAACAGGACGCCACTGGCATTGGGTATGGTGTTGGAATAGACCATGGTAGTGGCGACTTCGGTTGGACCGTGACCGGTGAAATCTTGTTTCCAGCGGGAATGATCGCCGAAAATGAAGCCATAATCGTCGAGGAAATCGCGAAGGAATTGGCCGTTTTCGTCGACCAAGTGAGAATGACTGTAGGTAAGTACGGCGTTGTCGTTGCTTTCTAGGGCGTCGACATGTACGGCAAGCATGTCCAGGTCACAGAAATCGTCGCTCTCGGCGATCCAAAGATATTTGCCTTTTGCCCATGCGGCTCCCTTGGCCCATTGTGAGAAGGGACTGCCGGAATTGGTCTGGTTAAACCGTACAGAAACCCGATCGTCCTTTTCTGCCCAACGCTTCAAAACCTCACGGCTATCGTCTGGGGAGCAATCGTCCATGAGCAGGACTTCGATCGATCGATAACTCTGATTCAAGACGCTCGAGATGCGCTCATCCAGATACGGCTCGTGGTTATAGTTCGGCACTAAAACACTAACTAGTGGGCCTGTAGTAGGCAGCTGTTGTACCTCAGGCTCAGCCTTCTGTTGCTGTGAAGGAGCCGACTTTCGAGTGAACCCTTCCATAACGCCAGGACGCACTTTACATAAACTGTAGAGCGAAAACCATGCACGACGCTGAACATTCACATCTTCACTGGTCAATTCCTCATAGCGAACGCTTCGATGCTCTACTCCACTCTCCCGAATCGCTAAAGCTGCGGCCTCATTGTATGTTCTAACGAGTTGCAGTGCCGATGTAGCATCCAATCTACTCGAAGCTTCGTCTTCCTTGTTTTGTCGGCGCAAAAGACTCGCCACCACATCGTCTTCGTCCCTCAAGGTCCAGATCTCCTTCGCCTTTGGGAATTTCTTCAACCACCAAGAAAGTGTAAGGCACATGCGCGGATCTTTCAATCCCCATGGACCACTCCAGCGGCGTGCTAGCGAGAGCGTTCGACCACTGGCACTTTTCAAATGCGTAGTATACACTTGTGTTGGGGTCAATTCCGTATGAAAGTCCTCCAGCACTTGCTCCAACGCTGCGCTGCTCGGCGGGTTCGCCCAACTACCACCGGCTAGCTCCAGCATGCGATCGTTCAGATCCACCCCATAAAAAGCTTCCGCATTGTGGTCACGAATGGCCCCCATATACACCCCCGCATCGTTCAGCGCCTTGCTCACCATAGTGGTGCCGCTTCGGTGCATGCCGACGATCAAGACGGGCTGTTGAACTTTGGGTTTAAACATGTATTTTCGAGCCTATGAGAAATCCAAAGAAACTCGTTTTTATCCACATACCAAAAACCGCAGGCACTTCCTTGCGATTGTTGATAGAAAGTAACTACGAGCCGCACGAACGCAAGTCCATTTACACCTATGAAAATCTGGACAATGAACTGCAAAAAGCACTCGAGGATCCTCAAATCAAATGCATCTTCGGACACTTTCCATTGCGCCCTGTGATTGCAGAAAGTGACGCCACGGTAGTTACGCTGTTCCGTGAGCCCATCGCGCGTTCCATCTCCCATTACAACCACTACAAGCGCAGACTGAACGAAACGCACCGCCGCTTGATGAAAGACATTCACTCGCCGCATGATTTTCCCAAAATTGTGGAAAGCAACAACCGCCACACGGCCTTTTTAAGTGGGTATTTGAACCAGCGCAAATTTTTAGAAGATGCCAGCGTCCTAGACAAGGCACTCGCGAGTTTTGACCGATTAGATGCCGTAGGTTTCACCGAAGAATACGCCGCCTCGATCGCCTATTTCGGAACCCTGTTCGGATGGCGCAACACCTACGTAGAACACCACAATTCTGGAAGTAAAAAAGACGACGGCAACTTAGAACTTTGGAAAAGCCTCAACGACAAAGACTTGGTGGTGTATCAAAAGGCTTGGGAACGGTTCAGTCCAGTGCTTGAACCCTACAAACAGGTGCAACTGCCCATCCACAAGATCCCTCTAAAAGCAAAGGTGAAAGGCTATTTACGAGCCCTAAGCTCAAAGTTCTGGCCCAGATAAACACGACGAACAGTTTCATCCGCTGCCAATTCCTCCGCAGTCCCGCTTTTTAGAATTTTTCCCTCGAACATCAAATACGTTCGATCCGTGATCGCCAAGGTTTCTTGTACGTTGTGATCAGTGATTAAAATTCCAATATTGCGCTTTTTGAGATCCGCAACGATGCCCTGAATGTCCTCCACAGCGATAGGATCCACCCCAGCAAAAGGCTCATCGAGCAGTATAAACTTTGGACTCGTGGCGAGCGCTCGAGCAATCTCCGTTCTGCGACGTTCACCGCCACTGAGCAAATCTCCACGTGTAGTACGAATGTGCTGCAGTCCGAATTCATCGAGCAAGCTTTCCAACTTTGCCTTCTGCTCTTCCTTACTAAGCTTTGTCAATTCCAAAACGCCCGCAAT
>CATITW010000235.1 GCA_949547975.1 Cryomorphaceae bacterium
CCGAAAATGGTCAATATGATGGAGCCGCCGACCAGCACGAACATCTGCATGAGGTCGGTGTAGACTACCGCCTTGAAGCCGCCGAAGACCGTGTAAATTCCAGTGGCAACGACGATGAAGATGGCGCCTGTCCAGAAATCAATTCCTAGAAGTGCGGTAAACACGATGGCTCCCGCAAAGATGGTTACAGAGATTTTGGTTAGTACGTACGCGACGATGCTGACGTAGCTGAGGTAGCTTCGAGCCCATCCGTTGTAGCGCTTTTCCAAAAATTCAGGCATGGTGAATACCCCAGAACGCAAGTAAAAGGGTACGAATACCCATCCGAGGATAATTAAAATCAGGGAAGCGAGCAGTTCGAACTGGCCAGCGACTAATTCGCCGGAGGCACCTTGACCGGCCAAACCGACCAAATGCTCTGAACCGATGTTGGAAGCGAAAAGTGATGCTCCGATCACGAACCAGCCTAGGTTCCTTCCGCCAAGAAAATAATCGGCAGCCTCCCCTTCTTCACTTTTGCTTCGGCCGCTAAAAAATGCGATCACGAAAACGGCAACAAAATACAGGGCGACGACAATAAAATCGGTAGTTTCTAACATGGTTTTGCGGTATTAAGGACCCTAAAGTAGTGTACTTAGTACAATTAGTCCCCATTGCATAAAAAAATGTTCCGACCAAATGCACCGGAGTCGATCGGCTTTGGCTAATTTTAGCCCTTATCGACACTTTCTCCCGCTATTGAACCATGAGTCCAGCACCGCATCACGTTTTACATGTCGCCAAATGGTACCCTAATCCCAAGGATGTACAGCACGGTATTTTTGTCAAAAAACAGATCGATGCGCTCTCGGTGGAGCAACATACCCTGGCGTTTGTAAACGAGCATTTCCCGCCCATTCATGAGCCGCAGCTCTCGTTATATGGTGCACAGAAGATGAGCTGGTCGGTTAAATTGGCCACGTTTATTGGAACCCTTTCGAAAGCTCCATACACGATTGTTCATTTTCATTGCTTCACTCCTGATCTGCTTCCAATGGCCATCTACGCAAGGCAAAAGGGGTTGAAGATTGCCTACACCGAGCACTTTTCGGGATACCTACCGGAGAATTTAGATCGGCTGTCTTCCCTTAAAAATTGGGCCACACGCCAATTCTTAAAACGTGTCGACATCGCATTTCCCGTTAGCCCCGTTCTAGCCTCCGCTTTACATACACTCTACTCCTCCCTTCCTACGCAGCTCGTTCCGAACATTGTATCCGACGCACCCGCTGTGGCACGTAAAAATGAAGGCACTACTGCTGTGAAATTCCTTATGGTGGCCGATATCGTGTTCGAGATCAAACGTCAAGACCTCGTTCTTAAGCTCTTTCAAAATCTGCCCCGAATGCGCGCTGAATTGCATTTTATCGGTGGCGGCCCGGATCAAGAACGACTAAAAGATTTGGCCTCACGCGCTCCGAACGTCTACATGCACGGACGTAAAAGCAATGAAGAAGTCCTAGAAATGCTCCCTGAATTTGATGTACACATCCTATACAGCGCCTATGAGAGTTTCGGAATCACCACATTCGAAGCACGAAAGGCGGGACTTTGGGCCATCACTCGAGCATCCTTCGGAGGCAGCCATTGGGCGGATGAGTACTGCCTTATGGCCGAAAACGACGAACACCTTCTCACCACGATGAATGATCTATTGCATGGAGAGCGCCCTTCAGCCAATTCCTTCCATGAACTCAGTGCAACTGCGGTGGGCCAACAAATAAACAGTTGTTACAATGAACTCTGAACCTGAATTTTTCATTATATATTTACTTCGCACAAAAACTCATACTTTATGAAAAAATTACTACTTGCTGCCTTCGGGCTAAGCGCGCTAGGAGTTACCGCTCAAGAGGTTCGACAAGACCTCGGTCGTGACGCGCAGGCGATGGTTGACGTACAATCATCTGCTATTCCTTACAATACGACTTACAACAAGCAGAATTCTGCAGTGATGATCGGTACTCAACCTAATGTGTACGGTGCTGGTTTCGGTCCAAAGAACAACCTTGTTGCGAACGAAGAGTTGAATACTATTGCATTCATCCACCGTTCAGACTTCAATTCAAATGGCGACAATGGTTCAGGTGCACTCCGTTTTGACTACTCAACAGACGGCGGTGCTTCATGGACCAATAATGCAGGACCAGTGTGGAACCCGAACATCAGCGGTTATGCCTACCCAGGTATGGCACGCTACCCGCACATCGGTATTTTGAACGATGCTGGTAACACGAATCCACTAAACGCATCTATCACCGTTTGGGCACCAACGCTTGCAGGTACCAACGCCGCTTCATGGGGTGGTGCACTTGTAGGTACGCACAAGATGGACAACACGCTTACGAACATGGCTGTTGATACCACAGGTGGTCACCTTACTTTGGACGAATCGTACACTTCAGGCGACAAATTCTGGGGGCTCAGCTTCCACCAGCCGAACTACGATGTAGAAGAATACACGGATACAGCGATCATTTGGATCGGTGACATGGACTTCACTACGGATTCTATGGGCTTGACGGAGATCAGAGCTTACTTGCCGGTAACGGAAGACTCAACAAACGGAAAAATCGTCGGTGACGGTCGCATCAAATTTGCGGACGATAACCTCAACGGCTATATTTCTATTGAAGCATACAACAGCTCGATCGCACCTGCACCGGTTATTCATCCGTACATGATGAAAACTACCGACGGTGGTCAAACTTGGGGATCGATCATGGGTCCAAACCTTGACGAATTGGTAGACAACGGAAGTGGCGACAGTTTGAAGACTGTATTTGACTTCATCACAGGCGGCTGGGACATCGGTCACCTTACCTCTTCTACACGTGGTCACGATCTAGCGATCGACATCAACGGTAACCCGCACATGTTCGTACACGTTTTCCCTGGAACGAACACGACTCCAACCGGAGGTACTATTGCAGGTGACTTTACGTACTACCCAGGTGTTAACCTCCTCGTAGACATCTTCACTACAGATGGTGGTCTTACATGGGAGTGTAACATCGTTTCTCAGGTATTCACTTGGGAATATGAGTTCGGTATTGCTGGTAGCGGTGTAACTGAAGCAAACCGTCCACACATCTCTATGAATGCGGATCGCGACATGATGTTCTTCTCATGGTTCGAGTCAGATACGTCATTCGTAACTGGAACAGAAAACAACTTCCCAGATTGGAAAGTACAAGGGTACAACGTTCTAGGAGACTCTTTGGAAGGTCCTACAACTGTCATGGGTACTTTCGGAGATGCTACCTGGGGTAACGTTGCGGATCTAGCATTCGATAACGGCGACGGTACGCACCAGTTGCACATGACCTACGCTCCTATCGAAGACTTTGGAACATTTGACGTTTTAGGTGCTATCGACTTCTACTACTTGGGACAACCTTACCCACGTAATATCGGTGTGGAAGAAATCACTGAAACTGGTTTCTCTGTAAGCCAAAACTTCCCGAACCCGACTAGTGGCATCACTCGTTTGGCGATCGAGAATGTTGAGCCTGCAAACTACCAGCTTACGATTGTAGACATCACAGGTCGTATCATGGAAAACACAGACCTAGGTATGCTAGAAGCAGGACGTCACGTACATACTGTAGACGCAACAGGCTACGCTTCAGGTGTATACTTCTACACCGTGCGTTCAGCAGGACATAAAGTAACGAAGAAGTTGATCGTAGAATAAGACGCTCGCTCTTACTTTAGCACAATAAAAAACCCCGGTTAGGTACTCCTAGCCGGGGTTTTGTGTGTTGTAGAGAATCGTTATTTAAAACGCTAACAGGTTCTGAATTTCTTCTTCTAGTTTCGATGAAGCTAAATACCCCTGCTCCAGCTCTGCTGAGAATGGCACTGGCGTGGCGTCTGAGGCTACCAAACGAACGGGACCGTCCAGGTACTCAAAACACTCCGCAGCAATCAAACTGCTGATATGCTCCCCAAAACCACCCACTGCAATATCCTCCTGGAGGATAAGTACTTTACCTGTCTTCGAAAGACTGTGTCGTATTGCGTTAAAATCTAGTGGAACTAAGGTTCTAAGGTTAATGACCTCCACCCGCTTTTGCAGATCCAGATCACTGATCGTTTGTAGCGCCCAATGCACGCCCATACCGTAGGTAACGATAGTTAAATCTTCACCCGAGCATTCGATCTTTGCCTGACCTAGTGGCAGCGAAACGAGTCCTTCTGCCACCTCTTCTTTCAAGGTTCTGTACAATGCCTTGTGCTCGAAGAACAGGACTGGATTCGGATCGGACAAACTTTGAAGGAGCAATGCCTTTGCTTCCGACGGCCAGGCCGGATACACGACTTTTAAGCCAGGAACGTGGGTGAACCATGCTTCTGTACTTTGACTGTGGTAGGGACCTGCGGCGACTCCCGCACCCGTAGGCATACGAATCACGACATCTACGGCTTGTCCCCAGCGCCAGTGCAATTTCGCAAGGTTATTTACAATCTGATTAAATCCGGTCGTGACAAAATCTGAAAACTGCATTTCCATCATCGCCTTCCCTCCCGCGATCGCATAGCCCAGCGAGGCTCCAACGATCGCACTTTCACATAAGGGCGTATTGCGCACGCGGGCACTGCCATAGGTTTTCTTCATGCCATCCGTGGCCTTAAACACACCTCCGTAGGCGCCGATGTCCTGTCCCATGAGCACGAGATTCGGCCACAATTTCATGGCCTCATTCAGTCCGTCGTGGATCGCATCGATCAAGCGCATTTCTTTGGTATTTGCGCTAGAATGATCAAAATCTGGAGCAGGAGCAAACAAATCGTCATGCAATTCTTGGCGATTGTATTTGGGAGTAGTTCCTTCGAGTGCCGCATGAAAGGCTTGATCCACATTGCTTTTGCAAGCTTCCATCCTCTTGGCCAATTCCGCTTCGTCCAAACCCCAATCCGCGAGGTTGGCCTTAATGCGTGCCATCGGCTCAGATTTCATAGCTTCCTCTATCATGCCGTCCGGGTAGTATTTCGTCCCGCTGGCTTCTTCGTGGCCGCGAATACGGAAGGTACGTGCTTCGAGTAAAATTGGCTTGGAATGCTCGCGAGCAAACGCTGCTGCATTGGAAAAATGCTCGGAAGCGTGCGCGAGATCATTCGCGTCAAACGAACGGGCCTCCACCCCATAGGCGGGGCCCTTTTGCGTAAAGGAGTCAAACACGAATTGTTCGTGCTCAGGAGTGCTCAACCCCCAATAATTACGCTCTACGACGAAAACTACGGGAAGGTCCCAAACTGCGGCCACATTTAAGGCCTCGTGGAAGTCCCCTTGACTGGTCGCACCGTCGCCCGTAAAGGCAAGCACACATTTACCCGTTCCCTGCAATTTTTCGCGCAAGGCAAGTCCACAAGCGAGTCCAAGCTGCGCTCCAAGATGGGAGATCATACCGATAATATGGTGTTCTTTGGCTCCGAAGTGAAAACTGCGGTCACGGCCTTTGGTGTATCCTTCTAGTTTTCCTTGAAATTGGGCAAAAAGCCGTTCTAAGGGGAGCTCTCGGGCGATAAATACACCAAGGTTTCGGTGCATGGTACAGATGTATTCGTCTTTATCTAAAGCGTGTGTTGCCGCGACAGAAAGGGCCTCCTGACCGAAAGAGCTGAACCATTTCGAGATTTTTCCTTGGCGGAGGTAAATGAGCATTTTTTCTTCAATGGCTCGAGCTTGTAGGAAATCGCTCAAGAGCGCATCGGAGTGGTGGTCGTTCATAACTTCTAGGTGAAGAGTGTTCTGTTTGTAAATAGGTGCGAAAAGGTAGTTATTTTTGTAAGACTATTTTGTTAATAATTGCCATTAGCTATGATTCCAAACCTCGATTTCAACCTCTGGAAAAACGGAAACCAAGAAGAACGTGACGCATTCGTTGCAGCGCTCGGTAAAGCCTATACGGACATCGGTTTTGTGACCATCAAAAATCACGGTTTCGACGAGGAGGTGCAGCAGGAATTGTATCGTCAGGCGGCGTCCTTTTTTGAATTGGACAAGGCGACCAAAAGACATTATGAACTCGAAGCTCTTGCCGGCCAACGCGGGTATACCAGCTTCGGAAAAGAACATGCTAAGGGCATCGATGCGGCAGATTTGAAAGAATTTTGGCAGGTAGGACAGCCTTCACCAGCGTATGACGGACCTGAATACCACGACAATGTCAGTGTTTCAGAACTCCCCGAATTTGCACCAAGTTTCGAAAAAGCGTACCAAGATCTTGAAGAGATCGGACAGCATATGCTTCAGGCCATCGCATTATTTCTCTCGCTCGACCAAGAGTATTTCACTCCATGGGTCACTGGTGGAAATAGCATTCTTAGAGCCATACACTACCCTCCGATCACTACTGATCCAGGCGACAGCGTACGTGCCGGTCAACACGAAGACATCAACCTGATCACCCTGCTGATGGGCGCGAGCGCGGAAGGATTGGAAGTACTCAATAAAAAAGGAGAATGGGTAGGTATTACCGCCATACCAGGATCGCTTGTAGTGAACGTCGGAGATATGCTTCAACGTCTCACGAATGGCCTATTAAAATCCACTACCCATCGCGTAGTTAACCCACCAAAAGCCCAGTGGTCCAGTCCTAGGTACAGCATTCCTTTCTTCTTACATCCAGTAGGAAAAATGCCGCTAAATGTGCTCGAGGATTGTATTTCAGCTGAACGCCCTAAGGCCTTTGATGATATCACAGCGGGTGCGTATCTCGACGAGCGCCTAGTGGAAATAGGATTGAAAAAATAATGGTACATATCGACATCATCACCGTCATGCCTGAGCTGCTCGACGGACCATTTTCTCACAGTATTCTAAAGCGTGCGGAAGATAAGGGTTTGGCCCAAGTTCGTTTGCACCAGCTTCGGGAATATGGCGCGGGCAAACACCAGCAAGTCGACGACTATCAATACGGTGGTGGCGCTGGAATGGTGATGCAATGCGAACCGTTAGTCTCCTGTATCGAAGCGCTTCAAAAGGAACGGAACTACGACGCCGTGCTCTATATGACTCCTGATGGGAAGCGTTATAATCAAGGAGACGCCAATCATTTGAGCATGATCGGCAATATGATCATCATTTGTGGCCATTACAAGGGCATCGACCAGCGCGTCAGGGACCACTGGGTAACCCATGAATTCAGCATCGGTGACTATGTACTTAGCGGCGGCGAACTTGCCGCGGCGGTCATCACAGACTCCATCATTCGTCTGCTTCCAGGCGTACTGAACGATGAAACTTCTGCACTTACAGACAGCTTTCAAGACAATCTGCTTGCGCCACCCGTGTACACGCGGCCCGAAGATTTTAGAGGACATAAGGTGCCGGAAATCCTGACCTCAGGCAATACCAAAGCCATCGAACTGTGGCGAGAAGAACAGGCCTACCAGCGCACGAAGGAGCGCCGTCCAGATCTGCTCGAAGACTAGAAGAGCTGCAAGTCGGTGATCGCTTCTCTTCCGAGGTGCTCGTTAATAGCGTGAATGATTTTCGACTTTACCATGAGCAGTTCTTTGCGCACCACGGCGCTTTCAAGCTGAACGAATAACACCTTGTTTTGCACCTTTTTACGTGTAGTTTGCTTGGATATCGAGGGACCTAAGATTTCATCCCAAGCTTGCAGAATGCGTGCATTATCGTGACCTTGCCGCAGACGGTACCTGTCGAGCCAATGCGAAAGCGCCTCCCCCATGTTTTGTTCGTTAGAGGGTCTGTACTTCGCCATCGTCTAATAATTCAAAGGTGGTGTGTTGCAATTTCAAGGTTTGGCTCAACGCCAACATCCGTTCAGGATGCGTATCCGTGATGAAAATTTGGCCAAAATTATCCGTGTTGACCATCGAGA
>CATITW010000236.1 GCA_949547975.1 Cryomorphaceae bacterium
ACCTCATGGAAAGACCAGGTGCGTCGGTCGATCGTTATCAAACAAGGCTACCTCAGCACCGATCCTGATCGCACGGTACGCATTCGAATTAAAGGGGACCGAGGTGTTTTAACAGTCAAAGGCCGCTCGCAAGGAGTGAGCCGAGCAGAGTTTGAATACGAGATTCCCCGCGCTGATGCTGAGGCGATGTTGCTGCTGTGTGAAGATGTGCCGATCGAAAAAATCCGACATGAGATTCTCGTGGGCGGTAAGCTTTGGGAACTGGATGTTTTTGAAGGCCAAAATCAAGGACTGGTATTGGCCGAAATAGAATTGGTCGTTGAGCATGAAGCCTTTGAAGTGCCTGCTTGGGCCGGCCAGGAAGTCTCTGGCGATGTGCGTTATTTCAATTCTTTTTTGTCCAAAACACCCTTCGCCACCTGGAACTAGCCCTATAGTTTCTAATTTTCGGCATCCGTCCTAACTCCCTCTCGAGTGCGCAAAAAGCGCCGCATTTTTACCGAGTAATTCGAAAAACGCAGCGCATGTATTATAAAAATCTCGATCCATTACGTGGATTTCTCGCCCTTTTGGTCGTGGTCTTTCACGTTGCGTCCTTTTCCGACAATCTCGGCTTGCCCAACCTTACCAGCATCCCTCTTTTTGAGCGCGGACCTGAAGCCGTTCTTGTCTTTTTCTCCCTTAGCGGTTATTTGATCATTGGCCAATTATTTGACGAGCGTTCTTCTACCGGGAGCATTGCCATCAAGGAATTTTACCTCCGTCGAATACTGCGACTCTACCCGGTCTACTACCTCGTACTGGCCATAGGCCTACTCGCTTATTTCGTCGTATTCCCGGGACTTGGCATACAAGACCCACCGTCTTATTCCTTCGGTGAAGCCATTTTCTGGAACGTCGCCTTCTTACCAAATGTATTCAGCCAGCTGCACGATCCCGGTAGCATCCTTCTGATCCTTTGGTCGATCGGAATAGAGGAACAATTTTACTTGCTCATCGCGCCCATCTTTGCCCTGATTCCCAACAAGCGCCACCTGATCAGCCTGGCCACCTTTACCGTCGTCTACTTCATCGTCTTTCACCTGCCTAGCATGGAGATTTTGCGGGACTACATCATGGTCTTCTTTTTCATGTCTGCTGGAGGCGTCATGGCCATGCTGCAACGCAAGGGCATCCGACTTTTCGGCACCTCCCCTGCTGCTAACGCACTGATCTATGCCTTATTTGCCACGGTCTTTTTCACGGATTTTTTTCACTTTGAACAAGACGTCCTAAAACACGGCGCCTACCTAGTGATTTTTAATATGCTCATTCCTACTCTAGCACACGACGCTCGATTGCGCATCACTCCGAACTGGGCACTGCGACTGGGGAAAATTTCCTACGGGGTGTACATGTACCACATGATTGTGATCAACGCCGTAATTTTTGTCGGTGAGAAGATGCATGCCCGCGGCATGAACGACGGAGTGGTGATTGGATGGAATTGGGCCGGGACTATCCTTGGAACCCTCGTTGTGGCGTATCTTTCCTACGAATACTACGAGAAATATTTCCTGAAGCTCAAAGGCAAGTACCGCATACTTGGCGCGAAATAACCTTCGGCAAACAATCGGTGCGCTTGAAGGTGGTGGTGATTTTAGACCTGAGACCCACGAAATAAGACTACAGGAGCTATTTTTGCGCCATGGGAAAAGACAAACTCCGCAAGTTCAGAGAGAACGAGCAAATGCAAAACGTGGTGGAACCGGCTACGGAGGAAGTCCGTTTTGGGCTAGGTCTCAAAGGGAATTGGGCCCAGGAACAATTCGGAAATGATCATGGCATCGTACTCGAACTGGGTTGTGGAAAGGGAGAATACACCGTAGAGCACGGACGTCGTCATCCTGAGCGCAACCACATCGGAGTAGATATCAAAGGTGCCCGACTGTGGCGTGGTGCAAAAACAGCAACCGAAGAAGGTCTTGACAACATCGCCTTTCTCAGAACACGCATCGACTGGATCGATCAGTGTTTTGGTCCTAATGAAGTGGACGAAATCTGGATCACCTTCCCCGACCCACAGATCAAATACAAGCGCGGAAAGCACCGTCTTACCCATCCGGAATATTTGATGAAATATGCCAAATTTCTCAAGCCAGGAGGAACGATCAACTTAAAGTGTGACAGTGAGTTTTTACACGGCTACACCCACGGTATCGTTCAAATGCTCGGGCTAGAAGTAGAAGAGGCCTACCACGACATCTACGATCAGATCAAACCCAACGAAGGCATCTTATTCGACGTCATCAC
>CATITW010000237.1 GCA_949547975.1 Cryomorphaceae bacterium
GAGTTCACACGAAGTCGTCCGTCCAAGAAATTCTTACTGACGCCTAGATTCAGGTTGTCACCCGTTGCCCCCACAGCATTCAGCGGGTTATCGCCCGATGTATAGTCCAATTCTAGATCCACATACGAACCTATTCCAGCGGCAAGCCAACTTCCAAACTCACTCACAAGGAGTTCCGAGGTGGTTTTACCGACCGAAGATCCGAGCTGAATGTTCTCCTGTATGCCTAAGTCTTGCTTAAAGAATTCTCCCAGCATCAGCAGAGAGAACGCTTGATAGTTCATCGCGTCTTCGGTTAGGAAATGTCGTTCGAGCTCTTCGGCGTAGCTCGCTGGTGAGGAAGGCAATTCGACTCTAAATGCGATCTCAGGGGCCATAAGTGCTCCCGAGAGCTCGATGATAAGGTCTACGGGGACATTTTCATTGTTGTAGCTCGCACTAGACACCAAACCTTCCAAGTCTGTAGATAGGGCATATTTTGCTTCGAGCTGCACTTCCGCCTCGTACAGGTCCCCACTCCATAAGATGGTTCCTCCGGGGATGAGGCTGAAGGGTTTGTTGATGATGTTTTGCAAGGTGAACAGGTAGGATCCGCTCGATACGGTATACAGCCCAAAGAGTTCCATGCTTTCATCCTCGAGGAGTTTTAACCGCAGGTTGCCCGATCCTTGCGCTTTGATCACATCGCCCAAGACTTCGTCCAGTACGAGTTCCAGTTTGGCTTCATCCGTGGCTTCAATGGCAATGTCCGTGGTAAAATATTCCAATGATTTCTTCGCAATTTCCACCGTGTCGGTCTGATCCTCTCCTATAAATCGAAGGAAACTAGGCGTTTCAACTGCCGTGGGGTTGTCGAGTGGAATTTTGAATTGGGTACCGTCCTTCGTGGCGATCGCTAGGTCTAAATGCAACTGCTCTAGAGGTCCCTCCAAAAGCATATCTCCCGCTGCTACTGCCGTCCCATAGAAATAGCCGTCCAGTGAACGTTCCATGTCTACCGCACGCATGCTGTCGGCGTGAAAACGTAAGTCAAAGTCAATCTCATCAAACCTGTCGTGGTGGATCGTCCCCCATGCAACCGCCGTGGTACTGTCTTTAGGCACATAAAACTGAGTGCTGTCAAGCGTGATTTCGGAGTCTGTAATCGTAATTTCAGCTGGATATCTTGTGGCCAATTCTGCCCCGATCACCGGCACCGTAAAGTGTCCCCGATCCAACGCTACAGATCCACTGATCGACCAGTCTTCCAGCGGTCCATACACACTTACTCCGCCTTGCAACTGCCCTTCGAGCTCGTCTAAAATACCGCCCAGTAACGGATTTAGTGGACTGATCTCTAGCGCATCCAAACCCACTCGGACATCGATATCGGTGGACTGCGCGTCGTAGTGTCCGCCGAAATTCATCAACGCCTCCCCTTGATTTCGAAGGAAACCTTGTGCGAAGAGATCGCCGTCTTTTTGATAGCGCCCTGAGAGGTTTAATTGGCCGTAGGTAAATGCGTGCACGCCGAAATCTTGGTAATCAAGCGTAGTGAATACCTCCGGATTCTTCAGTGAATTTTTCAAGCTGACTCTACCGTCGAGATGTCCAGACAGCGTGAATTCGGGAACGCGGAGCAGATAATTGAGCACCTTAGAATCCAATTTTTCAATACGAACAACGACCGCATCGTTTCCTACCTGCAGTAGATTTCCATCGGCGATAAGTCCTCCATCCGTTCCCTGAAACCCTAGATTGCTGATGCGCAGTTCTTCATCGTTCCAGTCGATGAATCCTCCGGGGATAAAGGCAAATTGGGAGGTGCCGATGTTGAATTGGCCAGTAGTAAACTTCCACAAACCAGGACCGTATGAAGCGCCCATCTCTAGCTCAGTGGCGATGCTGTCATGGACGATAGCAAAGGTGTTTAATTCGCGGTTTCGCCCCTTTCCCGTTAGATCTACAAAGAGCGTATCCATCTGATAGTCCTGGTAGTTAAGCTGTCCAAAGGTCCCTCTGAGCGTATGTGATTCTTCAGTGTGATACGCATTGATTTTCAGATGACTAGTGCTTGTCTCTTGAACTGATAAACTAGGTATGTCAGCGGTGAACGCCCAGCGCTTTTTAGGTCCGTTATAGCTTCCATACAAGTGCGATTCCTCGCTCAGTTGCGCATCAATGTGTAAGAGATCAGTGAGCCAAGAAATGTTCCCTGCGTCGAGCTGAAAGCGCACATCTGCCGGTTGCCAAGGAAGCTGATCTTGCACCAAAACCTCTTGGAGCATGTGTGAACCTATGTCAAGAAGCTGGTCAAATTCCCAACGGCCTTTCAACGAAGCTTGGAGCAGGTCGCTATCTACGGAAATAAGGTGGGACGATGCACTACGGCTGTGATTTAGGGTGAGGTTTCGCAAAAACACAACGTCTGTAGGACGTTGTAATAGAAGGTTACCCAGCGATACCGTACCCTCCCCTTCGAAATTTAGATCGGTTAGCAGATGGGCTGAAAGGATTTGTCCGGTATCTAGAGGGTCAAACAGGTACAAGCCCGCAGCATTGAGCTGCAAGTCTGAAGTGATCTGTTCGTTGCGAAGGGTCAGGTGACCGTCGAAATCGAGGTTCGGATCCAAACAGGTAAGGTAGACAGAATCTATGTCAGCATGGTTGTAGGAAAAGCTCAGCCCTTTAACGGCGGTGTTTTGGAGCTGCAGACGAGGCATCACTCCTCGAAGACTGAAGGGTTCGTTGTTCAGTACGGCATCGATGCTCGGAACCAGGGCGGTTCGTAAAGACACCGCTTTTAGTGGTCCTGCACAGAGGTCCGAAAGTTCGGCAGTGAGGCGCGCGGGCTCAGAAAATTTATCGGCAGTGATGCGAAGGGAATTGGCTCCATCGATGGCGGAAAAATCGAATTCGAGATGATCGTTAAAATCGGTTTGTAGGGCTAAACCTATTTCTTCAGGAGCGACTTGGTCAAAAAAGGGCGAAAGCGACTTGAATGGCGCTCTTGTATAGAGTTCGGGACTCGGGTAAAAATCCGTTAGCAGGTCAAGAGTAGAGGCGCTAGGTACGTAGGATGCGTGCCCAAAGCACTCCACCTCAGAAGTAAATAAGCTGTATTCAAGCAGCAGTAGATCATGCGCAGAACTCAGCTGGTATTCCAGTGCTGCATCGCTAAAGAGTTCATTGTAAGGCGATTTCGGCAACCATTCACTCTCCGGTTCCGATACGGCGATCACAGTACCCGCTGAAGAAACACTATCGGTTTGGTAATGCAGCTGTCCGTCGACCGTTGCTAAACCAGCCGCATCGAGATTGATGTGCGTTCTGAGCACGTTATCTTGTATGTCATAGCCGGTCGAGTCGAGCTGTACCCGGAGCCGCTGCGTATTCCAAAGCAGGTCGATAGCGGATTTTCCAACCCTAACCCCCTTATCTGCGGCTATTCCGGTAAAGTTGAGACTAGTCGCGAGCGGATGTCCAAAGATTTCCCCAGTAATGTTTTGTAGTTCGAGTTCACCAATTTTTAAAGGAATTGGCCAAGTGAAAGCGGCCGTATCCTCGAGTTCACTCCCCTTAAAACTCACTGCAAATTCCGCCAAAAGTGCACTATCTACCGCTCGATCCAAGCGTAACCCGTCCAACAGAACTTTACGCCCTAAGAGCTGATCGTCCCAGACAAACTCCTGAAAACTCAGCGCACCCGTTAACGCAAGAGGCGCGCCCTTGTAGTGCCACTGCATCTCGGGCACAAGCACGGTCGAAGGAAACAAATACTGCACCCCATTAAAATCCAATTCCAAATCGTACTCCGCTAACACAGGCGCACCGTAACGGTCAAAAATCCACTGCTGTACCCGCACGGAGTTGACCACCGCCACCAGCGCACTCAGACTCAACGTGAGCACAACAAAGAGCACACGCAGGGTGCGACGTGCGTATTTGTATTTTCTTTGTGGTAATTTTGGATCCTTCATGAAACAAGCACCTTACATATTAGCGATTGAAAGCAGCTGCGACGATACCTCTGCAGCCGTATTGCACGGCCGAAAGGTGTTGTCGAATGAAGTGGCATCGCAAGAGGTGCATACGGCTTTTGGTGGTGTAGTTCCTGAACTGGCCTCCAGGGCCCATCAGCAAAATATTGTTCCGGTCATCGACCGTGCATTAAAGGTAGCAAATATCAGTCCTTCAAAGCTAAATGCCATAGCTTTTACCAATGGACCCGGGCTAATGGGTTCATTGTTGGTAGGAACTTCTTTCGCAAAGAGTCTTTCCCTGGCCTTGGACATTCCACTGATCCCCGTACACCACATGCACGCGCACATCTTAGCGCACCTGATCGAAGATGCACACGAGCAGGAAGTAGGATTTCCTTTCATCTGTTTAACCGTCAGTGGGGGCCATACGCAGCTCGTACTTGTCAAGGCGGCTAAGGACATGGAGGTTTTAGGTGAGACCATCGACGATGCGGTAGGCGAAGCTTTCGACAAGGCCGCGAAAATCATGGGACTGCCCTACCCTGGCGGCCCTCATGTGGATCGACTCGCGCAGCAAGGCAATCCAAAGTTTATGACCTTCGGTAGAAGCCAAGTCGACGGGTTCAATTTCAGCTTTTCCGGCATGAAAACCAGCTTTCTCTACAACTTGCAAAAACGCGTCAAAGCGGAGCCGGATTTCCTGGAACATCATCTTGCCGATGTCTGTGCTAGTTATCAGCATGCGCTGCTGGATGTACTGTTTAAGAAGTTGGAATTGGCGATCAAAACACACCATGTTACCCATGTAGCGATTGCAGGAGGTGTCAGCGCCAATTCTGGTTTACGCGCCCGCTTGAAGAAATTGGGCACAGAAAAACGCCTTAACGTGTACATCCCACCGTTCGAATACACCACCGATAACGCAGCGATGATCGGCATTGCAGGATACTACAACTATCTTGCTGGAGAACAGGCAGATCTGTCTGTGGCAGCGGCTGCAAAAGTTAAGTTTTAGTA
>CATITW010000238.1 GCA_949547975.1 Cryomorphaceae bacterium
CATTACCCAAGCCATGGCTTTAACCACGCGTTGGAGAATGCCGTAGTAGTAGAGCAAGGAGGTGACGGCTGAGAAAAAGATCACTGTTGGCAGGACTTGAAAGGCGAAGAGATACCCGAAGTTGTCGGTTTCTGTAATGAGCGATCCGAAGAGGAAGGTCGATCCTTCACGCGTAAAGTCGAGCAATGTGACTGCGACAAGGCTGAATTTTTCAAAAGCCCAGGAAACCCCCGGTACTTTTAAGACGGCTAAAGCCAGCACGAATTGGAGGAGTAGTCCTTTACCGACCATGGCCCAATTCACTTTGCGCTTGTTCGAACTAAACAGCCATAAAACTGCAGTGAGTACTGCAATTCCCAATAAGCTTCTAAGAATCATCATAGCTTGTCCAACTTATCGCGCAACCGCGCGGCCAATTCGTAATCTTCGTTTTCTACCGCTTCAGTAAGCCGCAGTTCTAACTCTTCTCGTGTTTCTGCCTGTGCCACTTCTGGCTCATCAAAATCATCTTCGTCTTCTTCCAAAGTTCGAGCATCTGCTTTTGACTCTTCCTTTTCCGTTATGCCGGCGTGTTCCATGATTTCTGGAGTGGCAAAAATGGAACATTCAAAACGAACGGCTAAAGCCACTGCGTCTGAAGGTCGAGAATCGAAAACATGCGCTCCACCAGAACTATCAACAGTATAGAGACTGGCATAGAACACACCATTTACCAATCTGTGAATGACGATCTTTTCTAGGGTAACCCCCAGCTCATCGAGCATATTTTTCCACGTGTCGTGTGTGAGCGGTCGCGGCGGTGCCACAGACTTTTCCATGGCTACAGCAATGCTCTGCGCTTCTGCGCCGCCTATAACGACAGGAAGCTTACGACCTCCTTCACCGGTTTCGGCTAGAATGAGTGCGTAAGCTCCTGATTTACCTTGACTGTAGGATAATCCTTTAACAGTGAGTTCTATGTGTTGCATTTATTGTCCGGCCTTGAAGGCGCGCATTGCGTTCACCAACTGGGGAACGACTTCAAATGCATCACCTACAATACCGTAGTCTGCAGCCTTAAAAAATGGGGCTTCAGCGTCTGTATTTACTACGACAATAGTCTTTGATGCACTGACCCCAGCAAGGTGCTGGATGGCGCCAGAAATTCCTATCGCAATATACAGATTCGGGTTGACTTGGATACCGGTTTGTCCCACGTGTTCGCTATGTGGTCTCCAGCCGATATCACTTACCGGTTTTGAACAAGCAGTGGCAGCTCCTAAAACGGAGGCGAGCTCTTCGATCATGGCCCAGTTTTCAGGGCCTTTGAGGCCTCTACCGGCACTGACAACGACCTCTGCTTCGGGCAGGGCGACTTTACCAGAAGCGATTGTTTTTTCGGTTACCTGCAACAAATCGGTTCCAGTGGTATCCATAGATTCCACAGCACCTGCTCCGGCGCGCTCCTGAATACCGACGCTGTTGGGTACAAAGGAAACCATGGGTAGGCCTCCTATTAGTTCGATGGTTTCAATACCTTTTGAGCTAAACGCACCGCGTACAACGGTTACCGGAGCGGTACTGGTTGGTACACTGGTAGTATTGGTACTTAATGCGCCGCCGGCCAATGCCGCTAGTGCGGGAGCGATGGAACGGCCAATGCTCGTCCCGGCGATCACCATACCCGCTGCGCCTTCAGCCATTGCAGCCAATTGTTGCGCTATTCCGTAGGGCGTTGCAGCAAGCGCAATGGTTACGATGCGATCGGCGCCATAGGTGGCTAAAGCAGCCGGATCTGCAGCACCGCTACTCGTAACTGCAGTGACGGTAGTCCCCGCCAGTTCTGCCCACGACTTCGCGTACGAAACGGCTTCGAATGACGCTTTTTTGAATTGGTTATTCCAATCTTCTACAAATACAATTATTGACATAAGGCTCGGAATTAAATGGCTTTCGCCTCGTTGTGTAATAAATGAACCAATTCGTCGACATTGTCGACCAATTTCACCGCCGACTTAGCCGCTGGCTTCACGAACTTAGCCGCTCGTGTCGCTGCATCGTGTTCAGTGGCCTCCAAAACCTGTAGCGGTTTTGAACGCGCCGTCATGATGCCACGCATGTTAGGGATACGGAGGTCTTTTTCTTCAACCAAACCTTTTTTACCGCCTACAACCAATGGAAGGTTACCGGTGTAGGTCGCATGACCACCGTCAATTTCTCCAGTTGCAGTTGCCGATGAGCCGTCAATCACTAGATCAACACAAGCATTGACAAAAGGCAGATTCAACAAAGCTGCGAGCATTGCAGGTACCTGTTGTCCATTATAGTCGATACTTTCTTGCCCGCACAAAATCAAATCATACGCATTCGCCGCAATGTGGTTCTTGAGTTCTTTGGCTACTGTGATAGCGTCCGTAGGGGTGGCGTTAATACGTATGGCTTGATCGGCACC
>CATITW010000239.1 GCA_949547975.1 Cryomorphaceae bacterium
CAGTCCTACATGTTTATTGGTCAACAAAAAGGGGTTAATACGAAAATGCGTCAGTACCGTAATTTCGGTATGGCAAACCCAGAAGGGTACCGCAAGGCCTTACGCCTTATGAAACAAGCCGAAAAATTTGGCAGACCTATTGTTACTTTGATCGATACTCCTGGAGCTTTTCCAGGACTTGAGGCTGAGGAACGCGGTCAGGGTGAGGCAATTGCTAAAAACATCATGGAGATGTCGCGCCTTAAAGTACCTGTCATCTGCATCATCATTGGTGAAGGTGCTTCAGGTGGTGCCATTGGCATCGGTGTTGGAGATAAAGTTTTAATGCTTGAGAACACGTGGTACAGCGTGATCTCGCCAGAGAGTTGCTCTTCTATTTTATGGCGTACTTGGGATTACAAGGAAACCGCTGCAGATGCACTAAAACTCACGGCGAAAGACATGAAAAAGAACGGTCTCATTGACGGCATCATCAAAGAACCACTGGGTGGCGCGCATGCGAATCCCGAGGCCATGTTCGAGATTGTAAAAAGAGAAATTACTAAACATACCAAAGTCCTTCTGAAAATGGATCCACAAGAGCGCGTAGAAGCGCGTATGGAGAAATTCTTCAGCATGGGAGTCTTTGCTGAATAATACCCACTGTGGCTGAACAACCCAATAACAATAATGCTGGTGCACCTGGAAGACCTTCCGGGAAAACAACCCATCTAACTGCGGGAGGACGTATTCCTCCGCAAGCAATAGATTTGGAGGAAGCAGTATTGGGTGCCCTGTTGGTCGATAAAAACGCACTTTCACGGGTCATTGATATTCTTCACCCGGAGGCGTTTTACAAAGAGCAACACCAGCTTATTTACAAAGCCATTGGCAGCCTTTTTGGAGATAACCAACCGGTAGATATTCTGACCGTTGCTGCGGAATTACGTAAGGAAGGTCTGATGAAGCAGGCCGGAGGTGAGCGTTACCTGGCCCAATTGAGTCAAAAAGTCAGCTCGGGTGCGCACATTGAGTACCACTCGCGCATCGTTTTACAGAAGCACATCCAAAGAGAATTGGTCCGTATTTCTAGTGAAATTATTGAAAGTGCCTTTGACGAGACCACAGACGTTCTAGAACTTCTCGACACCTCTGAGCAAAAGCTTTTCGAAGTGGCGCAAGGCAACCTCAAACGGAATTACGAAAGTGCTGAAGATCTGATTCGTCAAGCTTTGGATCGAATCGAAACCATTTCGAAACAGGAAGGCCTTTCCGGTGTTCCTTCAGGCTTTGCCGCATTGGACCGCGTGACTTCCGGATGGCAACCTTCGGATTTGATCATTCTAGCCGCTCGTCCAGGTATGGGGAAAACGGCATTTGTACTTTCAATGGCTCGAAATATGGCTATTGATCATAAAAAGCGCGTGGCCGTATTTTCACTTGAAATGTCTTCGGTCCAATTGATCACTCGTATCATTTCTTCCGAAACCGGCATCAACTCAGAAAAACTGCGTAAAGGAGACCTCACCGATGGCGAATGGAACCAACTAACCTCTGGTGTCAAAGACCTCGAAAAAGCGAAACTCTTTATTGACGATACGCCAGCCTTAAGCGTTTTCGACCTTCGTGCTAAAGTGCGTCGTCTTCACTCCACCCAAGGCTTGGATTTAATCATCATCGACTACTTGCAGCTCATGACTGTAGGAGGTTCCAAAGCTCAAGGAAACCGAGAACAGGAAATCTCCACCATCTCCCGCTCGCTCAAATCTGTGGCGAAGGAACTGAACGTTCCCGTGATCGCTCTTTCACAGCTCTCACGTGCTGTTGAAACGCGTTCCACCTCAAAACGTCCGCAGCTCTCTGATTTGCGTGAATCTGGTGCAATCGAGCAGGACGCCGATATTGTAAGCTTTATATACCGTCCAGAATACTACGGAATAGAAGAATGGGAAGATGGCGATGCCTCCATGGGACAAGCAGAAATCATCATTGCCAAGCACAGAAACGGTTCGCTTGATGATGTACGCTTGCG
>CATITW010000240.1 GCA_949547975.1 Cryomorphaceae bacterium
CGCATCCGTTAAAGATGCTGCTAGTGTACGCAACGTGGCAGCGATCATCGCACGTTTCTCGCAGCGTCCTATGGTCGTTGTGGTAAGTGCCATGGGAAAAATGACCAACGCTTTTGAAGAGGTCGTTAGCGCATGGAGCCGCGGAGCCACAGAAGAAGCAGCTCGTGCCATCGACGAAATCCGCGACTTTCACTTTGACATCATCAAAGACCTTTTTGAAGTGCAGCCAGCGGCGCTCACCGAAGACTTGGAAACACTTTTCACAGCACTCCACGCATCGTTATTGCGCAGAGAACTGAGCTACAGCGAGCAGTACGACTATATCGTTCACCACGGCGAATTAATGTCTACGAAAATCATCGCCTGCTACGTCGCTCAATACACCCCCACCGTTTGGCAAGACACGCGCACTCTGGTTCACACCGATGACCAATTCCGCCGTGCAACCGTCCAGTGGGACCGCACCGCGCAAGCCATCAACGCCCACATCGATCAGGGCAAAGTGAACGTGGTCCAGGGCTTCATAGGCGCCGATCCGCAAGGCCGACCAACCACCCTAGGCCGCGAAGGGTCCGACTACACCGGAGCCGTATTTGCCTACTGCTTAGGTGCCGACAGCCTCACCATCTGGAAAGACGTTCCCGGTATGCTTAACGGCGACCCAAAAACCTTCCAAGACACGACCAAAATAGATGTATTGCCTTTCGGTGAAGCCATAGAGCTCGCCTTTTACGGCGCTTCGATCATCCACCCCAAGACCATCCAACCGCTGCAAAAGAAATCCATTCCGCTGCACATCAAGAGTTTTGTAGACCCCCAAGCGAGCGGAACCACGATCAGCGATGTCCCACGTCCTGTTCCAGAAGTGGCCAATTTCATTCTCAAAAAACAACAAGCCCTACTCCAGCTCAGCACCAAAGACCTCGCCTTCATCGCCGAGCACCATCTCAGCGCCGTATACCAGCTCTTTGCCGCTCAAGGCGTCGTCGTAAATCTCATGCGCAACACCGCAACTAGAGCGCTGTTCTGCGTGAACCACGACCCCATCATTCTGCCACGGGTGTTGACAGAATTGGCCGAAACTTTTGATGTTGAACTCACAGAACACACGGCACTACTGACCGTACGACACTACAGCGCAGCCGATGAAGCGGCGCAAACCGCTGGGAAATCTATCTTGTTGGAACAACGTACACCCGACACGGTGCAGTGGGTATATCAAACTACAGTGCAGCAATAATTTTCGCCGCTAAGCCACGTCCCATCTTCTCGAAACTCTCTTTGGTCCACCCCGCGATGTGGGGACTAAGCAGCACATCTTCACGCTCCAAAAGGGCGCGCAGTACCGCCGGCAATTCCGCTTCAAACAAACTCGTGAAGCTAGCTTTCTCATATTCGAGCACGTCCAAAGAAGCGCTCAAAACCTTGCCATCCGTTAACGCATCGAGCAAATCTGCCGTCTTAGTGATCGGACCTCGAGCTGTATTGATAAAGTGAATAGAGCGCGCAAA
>CATITW010000241.1 GCA_949547975.1 Cryomorphaceae bacterium
ATTCAAAAAAGTTGGGAATTTCCGAAGCTGATCCTATTCATTTTTGTGATGATTTGGGCGTCGGACACCTTCGCATATCTAGCGGGACGAAGCTTTGGGAAACACTTATTTGCCCCGAAACTGTCTCCGAAAAAAACGATGGAAGGCTTTGCAGGTGGGGTGATCGGAACGTTGCTTACTGGAGCGGTATTGAATTACTATTGGGAATTGGTTCCAAATGAAATCGCACTATCCATGGCGCTTGCAGTAAGTATTGCTGCGCCTTTTGGAGATTTAATAGCTTCCGCGTTAAAACGTGAGGCCGATGTAAAGGATTCGGGTGTATTTTTACCCGGACACGGAGGTGCCTTAGATCGCTTAGACAGCTTTCTGACTGCCGCTCCCATTTCAGTACTCATTTATAGTTATTTGATATGACCATCCATAGAGAAGGAAAAGGAACATTAGGACTTTCATTCATCGTTTTAGTTGCAATCAATGCGCTTGTACAATGGGGCACTGATGTGCAGTGGGCACATTTCCTCACTTTGGGATTGAGCATCGTTTTATATGCCATCGTTCTCCAATTTTTCCGCAATCCTACCCGCACTGTGCTCGTAAATCCGGATGCAGTCATCTGTCCGGCAGATGGAAAAGTTGTGACCATCGAAGAGGTTTACGAAGAAGAGATTCTGAAAACCAAGTGTATCCAAATGTCTATTTTCATGTCGCCCTTTAATGTGCACGTGAACCGTTTTCCGATCGGAGGTAAAGTGGTAGAAGCCATCCATCACCACGGTAAATTCCTGGTAGCTTGGCATCCGAAGAGCTCGACGTTGAATGAAAGAACCACTGTTGCTTTGGAAAATACCGTTTGGGGTACCGTAGTGTTCCGTCAGATTGCAGGTGCTGTTGCACGCCGCATTGTGATGTATGCAAAGAAAGACCAACTCGCAAAGCAAGGTGCTGAATTCGGATTTATCAAGTTTGGTTCTCGAGTGGACATTTTCCTCCCGCTAGACTGTAACATTACAGTCAAAGAAGGTGATGTTGTAAAGGGTGCTACGACCGTTCTAGCTACGCGTCGATAAGACTCGACGTCCAGCCCATTACAAGCTCAAACTGGGCCTCACGGTCCATCGTGCTGTTGTCGAGAGTGCGTGCATCTTTCGCTGCGATCAGTGGCGAATCCGAACGTTCGGTATCCGCTTTGTCGCGAGACTTCAAATTCTCTAGAACTTCTTCAAAACTCCAGTGCTGACCTTTCGCATCCAGTTCTGCTTTTCTGCGCTCGGCGCGTACTTCGTCAGAGGCGGTCATAAAGATTTTTAACTCCGCTTCTGGGAAGACCACGGTACCGATGTCTCGGCCGTCCATCACTACTCCACCTTGCGCGCCCATTTCCTGCTGCAATGCGACCAATCGTCTTCGTACTGGAATCAATTTTGCTACGTGGGAAACCACATTGCTCACCTCCATCGTTCGAATCTCCTCCTCCACACGCTCACCATTCAAATGCGTCGCGTTGATGCCTTGTGCATCCAAGACAAAAGAGATCGATACCTCATCAAGATGTGCGACAATCTGGGCTTCATCACATCCTTCTTCTTTACTCACCCAACCTGCGCGCTTCGCAAATAATGCCACAGCACGATACATCGCTCCGGAATCTACATAAACGTAGCCCAGCGCTTTCGCGAGTTGTTTTGCAAGTGTACTTTTTCCCGTGGAACTGTGCCCATCGATAGCGATGGTGAGCGGCTTAGACATGAATGATCGTGGTGATTTGGTTATAAATTCACGGACAAAGATACGGTATTCATTCGCCCAGCAACGCTTCTTAGCTCGTTCGCATAATGCAACGAAAACTTACTGAAATAGAGCCCTGTACCTAAAGTGAATCCACCAGAAGTTCGGCGATCGGGCAGCCCCATCTCGTACTGACGGCGGAAACTGTAGCCCATCATAAAATGCATACGCTGCGTGGGTTCAAATTCGATAGAACCGCTCACATGGCGCATGGCTAAATTTAAAAACGAGGGTTGACCTTGGGTCTGTTCGCCCGTAACTGGATCCGTTTCGATAAGCGTGGGGTCATCATACCCTAAGTTGGGACGCTGGAGCTGATCCACAACGAAGGTCCAGCGAAAGGGTGCGTACTTCAGCTTGTTGCCTACAGCCAGTAAGAGGTTCAGCGGCAAGGGTTCTCGAGTACCTGAAAATGTAGTGATTTGGGCTCCAACATTTTTCGCAATAAAAGCAATAGTCGGTCGGTCCGCATGGCGGTACATCGCAACGAGATCCAAGGCAGCAGCGTTGCTTTGATACGATTCGTACGTACCCGACACCCACTTTAAAGTGGTACCAAGCTCAAAATCGCCGTACGAAAAAAGGGAAGTCCCAAGGGACAAGGCGAGGTCCGACGCTTGAAATTCGCCTTGTGGATTGCCCCAAACATCGGTACCCTCAAACGTTCCGTAACCCACGCTTTGTATCGCAGTCATCAGGTGGCGTCCCTTCCATTTAAAACCGTAACTCGCGCCAGTCAGGGCAATACCTTCGCCCAGTCCTGCCCGTGAGAGTTCAATCTGATGCATGGAACTGTCGCTGAGCAGCAAGGGGTTCTGAATGGCGTATGCGCCTACACGGCCAGGATGTACATATCCCGTGTTGCCTAATGCGGAAGCCCCGGCAAAAACCGAACGATCTAAGAAGGTGAATACCCCACTAGCACCGCTCTGCGCCCACAAGGACGCAGAACTCAGCAATGCTATGAGGAGGTGTTTTTTCACACTATTTAGCCGGCTTAGGAACCAGCACTTTCGGGTTTTTAACTTTCTTGTCTAAGATCGCTTTTTCTAAGACTTGCTCAAACGATTC
>CATITW010000242.1 GCA_949547975.1 Cryomorphaceae bacterium
CCTTCTGCTTCACCGGTTCCGAAGAGTGCGCTACCGCTGTTCTCTAGGACCGTTTTCGCATCGCGCAAGTCGATGTTTTGGGTGTAGTGGTTGGTGATGACCTCTGCAATGCCCTTGGCTGCTCCGGCCAACACTTCATCCGCTTTGGCAAAGGCGTTGCGGAAACCGAGGTCGCCGTAGACTTGGCGTAGTTTGTCGTTGTTGATCACGATCAAGCTGTCGGTTGCCGCGCGCATCTCACGGATGCCTTCTTCGGCTTGCGCTGCACGCATGTTCCCTTCAAAAGAGAACGGCGAGGTGATGATTCCGATCGTCAAGATGCCCATCTCTTTGGCAGCTTTGGCAATCACTGGGGCTGCACCGGTTCCAGTACCGCCGCCCATTCCAGCGGTGATGAAGGCCATTTTCGTGCCCGTCTCCAGGATGCGGGTGATTTCTGCTAAGCTCTCGCGTGCTGCATCGCGGCCGATCTCCGGATCTGCACCAGCGCCCAACCCTTCGGTCAGGGATACGCCGAGCTGCACTTTGTTCACCACAGGGCTGTGGTAGAGTGCTTGCGCGTCTGTGTTACAAACGATGAAGTCTACGCCGTTCACGCCCACATTTGACATGTGGTTGACCGCGTTCGATCCACCGCCACCAACGCCGACTACTTTGATTACTGAACTCCGATTTTTCGGTAAGTTGAATTGGATTCCGTCTTCTAACATGGTGTCGTTTATTCTATGTCGTCGTCATTTTCTAACCATTCCTTGATGCCGCTTACAAAGCCTTTCCATAACGGGTCTTTGCGCGGTTTTGCCTGAGTACTTCCGGTTTGTTCCGGAGAGCCTTCCTCTTCGATCGGTGCTTCGATCTCCGGGGTTTCTTCGATCACTGGCGCCGCTTCTGGTACCGCAATCTCGTTTGGATCATAGGCCATAGGCCCCGTTTGTGTTTCCAGGGCCATCGAGAGTAGGCCTATGGATGTCGCATACACCGGTGAGGCCAATTCCTTTTTGTACCCACTGGCCAAATGCTCATTCGGGTACCCGATGCGCGTCGGCATGCCGGTCAGATATTCCACCAGCTGGCTCATGTGTTTGAGCTGCGATCCACCACCGGTCAGTACGATACCGCCGATCAAACGTTTTCTTTGGTCGTTCTGCTGGTAGTTGCGAATCTCGGCGATGACACTCTCCATGATTTCGCGAACGCGTGCATTGATGATTTTTGATAAGGTCTTTAGGCTGATCTCTTTCGGAGGTCTTCCGCGCAGTCCGGGAATACTCACGATCTCGTTTTCTTTGTTTTCACCAGGCCAAGCCGAACCGAACTTTACCTTCAGCAGTTCCGCCTGCTTTTCGATGATTTCACAGCCTTCTTTGATGTCTTCAGTAATCACCTTTCCTCCAAACGGGATGACGGCCGTGTGGCGGATGATGTTGTCTTTGAAGATGGCGATGTCTGTGGTTCCCCCACCGATATCCACGAGCACTACGCCGGCGTCTTTTTCCTCCTCTGCGAGCACGGCGTCTGCCGATGCTAAAGGCTCGAGGGTGATGTCGCCCACTTTCAGGGTGCTTTGCTCGACACAGCGCGCGATGTTTTTGATGGAGGCGATCTGGCCTACGACGATGTGGAAATTGGCTTCCAAACGCGAACCGTACATCCCTTGTGGATTCACGATATTGCTGTCGCCGTCCACGCGGTACTCTTGCGGCAGGGCATGCAAAATCTGCTCACCCGGCATCATCACGAGGTTGTTCACGTTCTGCTTGAGCTTCTCGAGATCTTCGGTGTTGATGATCGCTTCAGCATCGTCGCGCATAATGTAGTCGGAATGTTGCATCGAGCGGATGTGCTGGCCGGCAATACCTACCATCACTTCCGTGATTTTTAGTCCCGAATGTTCCTCGGCCATCTTAATGGCGGCTTGGATGCTCTCGATCGTGAGGGTGATGTTCGCGACCACGCCGCGCTGTACACCGAGACTTTTGCTCTTCCCGATGCCGAGCACGTCGATCTTGCGGTGTTCGTTCAACCTCCCGACAACGGCCACAATCTTCGTGGTTCCGATGTCCAATCCTACTGCTAATGGGGCGTTTTGTGTCATCTTGTTGTAGTTACTACTTGGTTCTTATACCGCAAATCAATGCGTTTTATCTGGGCCAATTCCTCCTTTGGTGTCGCACCATAATAGGCGGCCAATTTTTTTAAATCTTCTCCCAACCGCTGGTCCTTGTTCGCCAAAACCACATGGTTGCTGCCTTCGGGAACCAGGGCAAGCTCCGTCTTGCGTACATCGAGCTGGGCCAAGTTTTCTGCGCTGAACGCCGGACTTGCCAAAACCCGCTCTAAGAGTACGCCCGCTGCTGCGGCCGAAGCACTGTCCGTAACGCCCGTAATCACCGGCAGATTCAGCACGGCACCTTTCAGCCCGGGAAGCACCTCGTTCTGATGGGTCAAAAGCGATGGGC
>CATITW010000243.1 GCA_949547975.1 Cryomorphaceae bacterium
CGAAGTACCTTTCGGCACTGTGGAGGAACGCATTTCCTTCATCCTAAGCTCTCTATGACCATAAACGACGCAAAGAAGGTTCTAAAACAATACTGGGGATACGACGATTTTCGCGGCCTTCAAGCGGACATTATACGTACCGCAGTCAGCGGTGCGAACACGGTAGGTCTGTTGCCTACAGGCGGGGGTAAATCCATCTGCTATCAAATTCCCGGTGTGTTGTATCCGGGGCTCACAATTGTTATTTCTCCACTGGTTGCCTTAATGGAAGACCAGCACAACGGTTTGGTAGATCGCGGGATCAAGTCGTATCATTTCAAAGGATCGTACACTCCTCGGAAATTGGACGAAGCCTTCCGGAATCTGCGCTATGGGAACTACAAATTTGCTTTTTTCGCTCCAGAACGGATTTCCAATCCTCTATTCCTAGAATATTTAAGCCATGCGGACATTTCGCTGCTCGCTATCGACGAAGCGCATTGCATTTCGCAGTGGGGTTTTGATTTTCGCCCTTCGTATTTAAATGTAAAACTATTGCGTGAGACCTTGCCTGAGGTTCCCGTGATTGCCTTGACGGCCTCGGCCACTACACGAGTAAAGCGCGACATGCTGGAGCAACTGCTAATCGCCGATGCTGAGGTGTTTGAAGGATCCATTCGCAGACCCAATCTGCACCTACAAGCTCGATTCACTCCTAACAAAGAACGGCAGCTCCTGCGTTTGATCCCCACCTTACCCGGAACAGGAATCATTTATGCAAAAACACGCCGTACCTGCGAGAAGCTTGCCCAGTTGTTGTCCGAAGAGGGCCACCCAAGCAGCTACTACCATGCCGGGCTCGAAGACGATCAAAAGTCGGCACACTCCAAGGCGTGGTTAAACAATCAGGTTAAGGCCATGGTAGCAACCACAGCTTTTGGGATGGGTATAGATAAAGGTGATGTAAAGTGGGTGATTCACTGGGATGCCCCCGATACGCTGGAAGGCTACTACCAAGAGGTGGGTCGCGCCGGTCGAGATGGATCGGTATCTACGACGTATTTACTGTTTCATCAGTACGATATTGCCCGATTAAGAAAAGCCATCGATGAGCTTCCTGACGTTCGTGCTGTTGAAAGTTTTTACAACAAGTTTTGCTCCCGTGAACAGATCGCCTACGGAAGCGGAGAAGGCCACAAGGTGAGTTTTTCGATACTGGAATTGGCGAAAAAACACCAGCTTCCCATCGCACAACTCCTCTCCTACATACGTCTTATCCAACACCGAGGCCTTTGGCAGTTTATAGAGTCCGAGAGAAGCGTACCGAAAATTAAATTGACTTCCCAGTTGCACGTTTGGGAACGGCTTCCTAGCAAAGATTTTGAGTTGTTGATCGCCATGTACCGGCTGTATCCGCATGCTGCTGATGATTTTGTACGTATAGATTTGGCACGCTTTGCAGGTATGATGCAACAGACCAAGGCAGACTTCGAAAAACGTCTGGAGCTGTTGCATGAGAAAGGCATTTTGGAATATGCGCCCGAGCAATCAGCAAGTGCATTGCTCTTCACCCAGCCACGTCCTGGGGCGAAGGCATTGAAATTCCCTGCGAAGTTCATCGATGCTTGGGTCAAAAGCAAAGAGGAACGTACGGAAGGAATGCTCACCTTTTTAGAGAGTGAGTCTTGCCTGTTTCAAGAAATCGAAATGTACTTTGGCCAAGCAAAAGGTGCGCCTTGCGGAACCTGTTCGAATTGTACTAGAAACCATTACCCGGACCAAGCACAGGTAGAGCGCATGCAGAAAGAGGGTGCGACACTTGATGATATTTGGTTTGATTTAAATTGTTCTCCTGATGA
>CATITW010000244.1 GCA_949547975.1 Cryomorphaceae bacterium
GATCGCGGCTTTGTTCGATGGTATTGTCGGTAAGTACACAAAAAATCGTCGGAGCGTCATAGCTTAAATTCAACTCGGTAATTCCGTAGGTGACGCTTTGACAGACGTAATCAAAATGCTTGGTTTCGCCTTGAATGACACAACCGATCACGATGATGGCATCCGGCTCTTCTTGTTCATGCAGTTGACGCGCTGCGAAGGTGAGCTCAACGGCTCCGGGGACGTCCCATTCTACAATCCCATCAGCACTTACGCCATGCTCTAGAAGCGTCTTTTTGGCACCTTCGGCTAATCCACGAGTGATCTCGTCGTTCCACTCCGCACGAACGATCGCAACGAGTTTACCGTCACCAGAAGGGACGTTAGAAGTGTTTGTACTGTTGAGGTGCTGATGTGCGGTAGCCATGGACAGGAGGTTACTTCAATGCAGCGATAACGCTCGCGATACCGGCGGCTTGACGCGATTCTGGGTAATCTTCAGCGATGCGCTCATACAAAGCAACAGCTTTAGAATTCTTCTCCATGCTTTCGTAGATCAAACCGGCTTTCCACAAATATAGCGGCGTGGTGAAACTATTATCAGTAGCATTGACTGCTTTCAAATAGTAATCTAATGCATCATCCATCTGGCCCAATTCAACAAAAGCATCACCAATCGCTCCTTTCGCAACGGCAGCCGTAGCTACTTCTGAAGCATTGTAGTCGTCGAGGTAAGAGATCGCGTTTTGGAAATCGCCCATCGCGTAGTACGCCAAACCAGCGTAGTAGTTTGCCGAGTTACCTGCAGGCGTGCTGCCGTACTCTTCGATGATATCTAGCAACCCGTAGCTTGCGCTGTTTCCGTTCAAGGCAAGATTCATAGAATCTGCTTCGAACCACTTCACGGCTTGGGCCATCTCTGTAGATGCATCTTTCGCCTTTGGCTCAGCGATTTGCGTATTGTAAAGAAAGAACACAACAACCACAGCAACGATCGCTGCTATAGCAATACCTACCTGTTTTGCATTCTCTTCGAGGAAACGCTCCGTTTTCGTAAGCGTCTGTTCTACGTTTTCAAATCCTAAGTTATCTTCCTGTACCGGTGCGTTCTTCTTAGCCATGGCTTTAATTTGTTGAGTCCGCCAAAAATAGTATAAATTTTGAAGCATTCCGGCCTATTTTTGTCCGTATGAAAAACCTGTTAGTAGAACGTTTAGAATTGACCAATTTTAAAAACCATCGAAGCTCTTCGTGGTCGTTTAATGCTAAGGTGAATATCATATCTGGGAACAACGGTAACGGAAAGACCAATGTCCTTGACGCTCTCCATTACCTCTCATTCACAAGGAGTTATCTGAATTTCTCAGATGCTCAGAACATCACACATGGCGAGCAGATGTCCTTGGTTAAAGCCCAGTTGCAACGTGGCGAGCAGCACTACGGCGTGGATCTAGGATTAAAGAAGGGACAAAAGAAAGTCATCCGAGTAGACGGCAAAGAGATCGATCGACTTGCAGATCACATCGGATTTTTGCCCGTAGTGATGATTACCCCGATGGACCGCGACCTTATTTTGGACGCGGCCGAAACGCGAAGAAAGCTGCTCGATGCCAGCATATCGGTCAGTAACCGACCGTATTTAGACGCCTTGATGAAGTACAACAGGGCGTTGACCCAGCGCAATACCACACTCAAATACTTTGCTTCGAACCGCACCTATGACCCTGAGATGATCGATCTCTATGATCAGCAGTTGTGCGAGCACAGCGCCGTGATCTATGAGCACCGCTGCTCTTTTGTAGAAGAATTGCTACCGCTGCTCCAAGAGTTCTATCAGACCCTCTCTGGGGGTAAGGAGCAGGTCGGGATTTCCTATAAATCTGCATTGCACGAAAGCGATATGCAGTCGTTGTTGGTTGAGAAATTAGAGAAAGACCGGGTGTTGCAATATACCAGTGGAGGGATCCACAGAGACGATGTGCTGTTCACATTGGGCGATCATCCTATTAAAAAAGTGGGTTCGCAGGGACAGCAGAAAAGTTTTTTGATCGCGCTGAAATTGGCACAGTTTGAAGTGAGTAAGCGACACCTCGGTATGCCGCCATTGTTACTGCTCGACGATATTTTTGACAAATTGGATGAAGGTCGAGTAGCGAATCTGCTCTCGATGGTCAACACGGATAATTTTGGCCAAATTTTCATCACGGATACGCATCCTGAACGGATGTTGGCGTTGAGCCAAACCTTGAAATTGCAACACACCACCTTTGAATTATTAGAC
>CATITW010000245.1 GCA_949547975.1 Cryomorphaceae bacterium
GATAGCGCTTCACCAGGGATTCGAGGGTGTTGGCTTTTTTCTGCGGCTCGTCGATGAGACCGTAGCAGAGACTTTGCTGGAAATTGGCATAGTCTGCATCAGGAACAGCGCGGCCTACATAGGTTTGGTAGTATTTGATCGCGTTGTCGTATTGGCCCGTCATGAAGTACGAATCCGCCAGTCGAAGTTCCGCATCATTGGCCAATTTCGTCCCAGGCTTCTGCTGCCCGAGAAACAATCGGAACGCAGTCGCACTGCTGCCATAAGCCTCATTGCTAAAGTGCGCGTACGCTTTGTTGTAGAGCGCGCGTTTATACTGCGAAAGCGTCACCGATCCCGGGGTTGCATCAAATTTCTCCAGCTCGAACAACGCACCGTCGAAATCGTCCGAACGGTACGCAATCTCTGCCAGCCAGTAGTGCGCGAGCGCTGAATACACATTGCTCATCGGGTAATCCAGCGAGCGCAAGAACAACTTCTTCGCCGCAGGGTACTGAATCGCGTTAAAGTGCTGCACTGCGCGGAAATACGCCACTTTCTGATAGGCCCCTTGCATGGTCGGCTGCTCTAAACCTGCAGCAGAAATCGCCTTAAGCGCACTTTCATAGTCTTTAGAATTCAGGTACAGATTCGCTAAATATTCGTTCGCTTCAGCCCGGTGCTTGCTGTTGGGATAACGCTCGAGGAACTCCTTGAAAATATCCAGTGGCTGCTCAAACGGCGTACTGCTGTCGTACGCCAGTTTCGCATAGTTGAACAATGCATCCTCACGCAAACGCTGATCGTCCCCGCTCTGAGACGCTCTGAAAAACGCAGTCTGCGCTTCGGTCTTTTTCCCGGTTTTCAGGTACGAGTCTGCTAAATGGTAATAGGCACTTTGCCCCAGTGCATCGCTGCGGCCGTGAATCTTGTTGAACGCCTTGATCGCTTCCTCGTAGCGGCGCGTTTTGTACAACACAAACCCGAGCTTGTAGTGGTCATCCGTACGCAGCTTCCCACCGAGCTCTTTGTGTTTCTCGAGATACAAGGCCGCTTGGGTCCAATTGGATTTTTGATAATACCCCTCACCGATCAGCTTTGCGATCTCCGCAGCGCGTGAAGGCACCGCCTGATCCAGCAAATCTTGACCTACGCGAAGCAACTCATCAATGTTCCCGGTTTTGTAGTACATCTGAGAGAGGTAATAGGGCACCACTCCCCCAAATTTTTTATCCCCGATCAGCAGCTTGAACTGCGCCGTAGCTGTGCTGTATTGTTCCGCCTCATACGCGATGTGCCCGTAGTAATAGCGGTGGTGGTTTTGAAATTCGCCCTTGTACTCGGTCCCTTGAAAAAACAGGTTGCGCGCCTTCTCTACATCCTTGGCCATCAGATGACTGTAGGCCAATTTAAAATAGTACTCGCTCCTAAAACCACTGCTCACATCACGCTGATCGATCGCCCCCAACCACTGAATCACCTTCTTGTAACGGCGGTTGTTGAAGTAATAGTTCGCCGCCGTGATATGGGCCTCTTGCCAGCGCGGACTTAGCGGGTAGGTCTGCGCGAAATACGTCAGAAAATATTCGCTGTTTTCATTCATCAAATACAAGGCACAAAGCGCGCGGTAAAAGCTGCTTTCCTCTTTGATGAAACTTTGGGTAGGGAGTTCGCTGTCTAACAATTCATCAAAACCCACACGTGCTGCGGCATACAGTCCGTCGTCAAACAGTGCCACACTTTTGTTGTAGGTCGCCTCATACCCCAACTCTAACGGGGTCTGTTGCGCAATCGCGGCAAGGCTAAAGAGAAAAAAGAAAGCGGTAGAGAATAGTGTTCTCATGGTGTTCTTAGTTTATGCTTAAAAATAACCCAGTCCCAGGCGGCTTCCGTGCTGCTCTGTTGTTAATTCAGTGGAGTTATTCACATAGAGAAAACGCCTGCAGTGGTTCTTTTGGTATTTCTACTACCTTTGGAATCGCCGCAACGGGCGCCTAAAAGAAACACTGCACACATGTCATTAATCAGCCTCAACAACGCCAATATCTTTCAAGGGAAGCACCTTGTATTGAGCAACGTACATTTTGAAATCGCTGCTGGAGAGTTTGTGTATTTGATCGGACAAACGGGCTCTGGAAAGAGCTCTGTGCTGAAAACCTTGTACGGCGATCTGCCCTTAACCCAAGGCACAGGAAGCGTTGCAGGCCACGACCTCTCGGGCCTCAAAGACAAGGACATTCCTGCCTTACGCCGTGATATAGGCATCGTCTTTCAAGACTTCCAGCTGCTGAGCGACCGTAGTGTAGAAGACAACCTAGACTTCGTACTCCGCGCTACGGGCTGGAAAGACAAAAGCAAGCGTGCCGAGCGCATCGTGGAAGTACTTTCTTTGGTCGGTATGCAAAACAAAAAGCACAAGAGCACCTTTGAAATTTCGGGCGGTGAGCAGCAGCGTGTGGCGATCGCACGCGCCTTGTTGAACGATCCGAAGGTGATTCTAGCCGATGAGCCTACGGGAAATTTAGACCCGAGAACCTCAGAGGAGATCATGACCTTGTTGCTCAGCTTAGCGGGGCAAGACAAGGCGGTGCTGATGGCGACACACGATTTCCAACTCATCCACAAATACACGAACCGCACGCTGAAAGTACAGGGCGGTGAGGTCACGGATAATCTGGTACAAAACTTTTAAGTAGGAATTGGCAACGGCAGACTCCACAGCGACA
The DNA here is from genome assembly GCA_949547975.1 of Cryomorphaceae bacterium. The sequence goes on from CATITW010000245.1 coordinate 2,706, forward strand.
GGGCAAGCTTCGGTACTTAGTGTGCTGATCGCGTCCTATGGCGACGATGTCTCCGATCTGTTAACGGCCTTGCGACACAACGTAGATTTTGGACTGCCGCGCGGTTGGGAAGTTGAAATTCTCGTTTCGGACCAGTGGGATACCCCGCACGAAAAACATGCGTTATGGCAGCAGGATGCGCTCGTGCGTTACCTCCTCTCCTCGAGCAAGGGGCGTTCCCAAAACCGCAATGAGCTCTCGAAGGCCGCACTTGGTCAGTTCTATGTGTTCCTCGATGCAGACGCCTTGCCGAAAACCGATGGGTTCCTCAACC
>CATITW010000246.1 GCA_949547975.1 Cryomorphaceae bacterium
ACGAATTTGCAAGTGGCGCACCGCATGGCAGCCGGATTGCATGCCGGGATCGTCTGGGTAAACTGCTGGTTGCTGCGCGACTTACGCACTCCATTTGGGGGCGTCAAGCAAAGTGGCGTGGGCCGAGAGGGCGGCTTTGAAGCCCTGAGATTTTTTACAGAACCTAAGAACGTTTGCATCAAACTATAATACAGACATGAATATAACAGATACCGCGAAAAGCTTACACCAAAGCGCTCGCACCCAAACACCCAGAAGCCAATTTTCATCTCAAGAGTCGTATTCACTAGAGGATGCCTACCAGGTGCAACACGCCCTGATCCAAGAACGTGTTGTGGAAGGACACCCAATCGTTGGCGTTAAAATGGGCTTTACTTCGGTTGCGAAAATGAAGCAAATGGGCGTCGATGACATGATCATCGGACAACTCACTTCCGACATGTTGATCCCTACGAATGGGCCGTTCATTCATGACCAATTCATTCATCCACGTGCGGAACCGGAAATTGCCTTCCGTTTATCCAAAGACATCGACGGAGTGCTCACAGTGGATGAGCTGTCGGAATATATCGATGGTGTAGCCGCTGCGATCGAGGTAATCGACTCCCGGTATGAAAACTTTAAATTTTCCCTTGAAGATGTTGTGGCCGACAACTGCAGCTCTGCAGCCTATGTGCTGGGCGACTGGTGCGCGGTACCGCTTGGACTGAACGGACTGGATATGGTAATGTCGTTCGACAGCGCTCCGGTGGCCGAAGGAAACAGCGATGCGATTCTAGACAATCCGTTTGAAGCATTGGCCGCTGCCACGCGTCTCGCCGATCAGCATGGCATCGCGTTGAAAGCAGGGATGGTCGTTTTAGCTGGCGCCTCTACCGCCGCTCATTTTATCAAAGGTGCCTCTTCGGTGCACTTAACGGTAGATGGACTTGGCGAAACAGGCTTTCAGGTAGGGTAGTAAAAAAACAAGCCGCCCCGGGGTACGGAGCGGCTTGCTGAACAAAACCATGTCGCGTCAACAATAAAATTACTCGCTTACACTCAATAATTGACGCATTAATAACATTGCAAATGCTGTGCCAAAATCTGGAATTCAGTATCCGAGAAATGTTAAAGTCCTTGTAAGACTAGAGCTGTACGCCAAGGCTCACTAAAATGTTTGAACGGTTGTAACTCAGTGGAATATCGTTCCAAGTGCCCGTGTGGTCTGCGAAACTTCCATAGTAGGTCACGTCCAAACTCAATTTCCAAAGATCCACACCCAAGCCTACATTGTAGCCAGCAGTCGGCGAATCGAAGGTGTTCGAAAATGCATTATCACTGATGGTGCCCTGGAAATGAACACCGCCTTCAGCACGCACTGTTTTTAACAGTCGAAGACCGATGTTGGCGTCCAACTGAAGAAACTGGTGATCGAATCGTTCGTAATACAGGTTGTTGTTTCCGTCATTACCCTCCAAGAAGTGCGTGTTCTTCGCATAGATGAGGCTGGCGGAAGTGTACAATTGGTCACCGAGGTACTGACGACCAAAAACACCAAGGTGGTATCCGTTATCTGAGGTTTGCCCTTCGAAGATTTGCTGCGCGCTGGCGGCGGCTTCATCAAGGCCGATCGCATTCAAGTTGTAATTCAAACCCGTTCTCACACCCCATCTACTCTGTGCAGAAACGGTGGTGGTGGCTACTACGAGCACTATTGCGGCTATATACTTTTTCATAAGGGTACTTTTTAGTCGATGTAACTAAAGCATCAACCGTGCCAAATCCACACGTACCGCTTCATTCAAGACGTACTCCACCTGGCGCTTATCGTGCTTTGCCTTCTGACGCAGAACGATATCTGCGCTTAACAACTCTTCCCCAATCTGGTTGAGTTCCTTCACCAAAATGCTGCGCTCACGACGTTGCACTTCCCAACTCTTGGCCTCCATCTCCAAGAGATTATTCAATGCATCTGTGGTCAATTCACTCTGCATCAACGCT
>CATITW010000247.1 GCA_949547975.1 Cryomorphaceae bacterium
GTTTGATCTGTTTGCGACCTTTTCTTACAAGCTGTTGAATCGTTGGCATACGTACCTTTTGATTTCTAGTTTATTCCAATAATCAGTTACCCCATTTTTTGGGGACTGCAAATGTAGTGGAAATATTTCCACATCCAAGCTTAGCGGGAGCAAAATAATTGGCTAAGAATGAAATAATTAAGCTTTGTGTTGAAAAGCGAGGATAAATACTCGTCGATGGTATATGCTTTCTATTGTATAAGCGAACGGATTAGGTAACTTTGTTGTTCTGTCTATTTAACAGCAACATTCCTTGGCACATTTTTTAGATCAACTCAACGAAGCACAGCGTAAGGCTGCCATGCAAACGGAAGGACCTGTGATGGTGATTGCGGGTGCTGGATCGGGCAAAACCCGTGTGCTGACCTTTCGCATAGCCTACTTATTAGAGAAAGGCGTGGATGCCTTCAATATTTTGTCTTTGACCTTTACTAATAAGGCCGCACGTGAGATGAAAGAGCGTATCGGCAAGATGGTAGGCGACAGTGAGGCGAAGAACCTTTGGATGGGAACGTTTCACAGCGTGTTCGCGAGGATCTTGCGGAGTGAAGCGGAAAAATTGGGCTATCCTACGAATTTCACGATTTATGATGCAGATGATGCCAAGAAGGTCGTCACCAACATCATTAAGGAGAAGAATCTAGACAAAGAGATTTATAAGGCGAAGGGGGTGACCTCAAGGATCAGTTCGTTGAAGAATAACCTGATTACGCCCAAGGCCTATTTCCAGAACGGAGAATTACAGGCACAGGACAGTTCAGCGAAGATGCCCATGTTTGGGGAAATCTATCAGGCGTATTGCGAGCGGTGTTTTAGAGCCGGGTGTATGGACTTTGATGATTTGCTCTTGAAGACCAATGAGCTGATGTATAAGTTTCCGGATGTGCTTGCGAAGTACCAGGCTAGATTCAAGTACATTTTAGTGGATGAGTACCAGGATACGAATCACAGTCAATATTTGATTGTAAAAGCGTTAGCGGCGAAGTTCGAGAACATTTGTATTGTGGGGGATGACGCCCAAAGTATCTATGCTTTTCGCGGGGCTAACATTAGAAACATACTCAATTTCCAAAAGGACTATCCGGATACGAAGTTGTTTAAATTGGAACAGAATTACCGTTCTACTGACAACATTGTGCAGGCTGCCAATAGCATCATCGCGAAGAATAAAGACCAGATTCAAAAAAATGTCTGGACCCAGAATACCAGTGGAGAAAAAATTGTCGTGCATAAGAGCATCTCGGATACGGATGAAGGAAATTATGTAGCGACGAACGTGTGGCAGACCGCTATGAATGAAGGTGCGAAACACGATGATTTCTGTATTCTGTATCGAACGAATGCGCAGAGCCGGAGTTTTGAAGATGCGCTACGAAAAAAGAACATTCCTTATAAGATTTACGGTGGCTTGAGCTTTTACCAGCGCAAGGAAATCAAAGATGTGCTTTCCTATTTACGTTTGGTGATTAATCCGAAGGATGAAGAAGCCTTTCGACGTGTGATCAATTATCCGGCGCGCGGCATCGGTGCAACGACACTCGCGAAGCTGACCCTTGCCGCCGAGCAACACGGGTTGTCGCTTTGGGAGACTTGTGA
>CATITW010000248.1 GCA_949547975.1 Cryomorphaceae bacterium
CAACCGGGCACAGGCATTAGGTGATACGGTGAAAATTCGCTTTTAGCAAGTGGTGTCCAAGCAATAGAACGGTAATCCGATAACGGGTACTGTCCGAAAGTTCCTTTGGATTGACCGCTGTTAAAATCGGTTCCAGGGCTAAGATCTATCTCAAGCCCCACACTCACTGAGTTTCCAAAGTCTGCGGGCTTTTTGCTGTAATCTTTGAACGCCTCCACGCTTTGAAAGGAAGATCCATCGCTGAACGAGACTGTGGCGAGCTGCTCAAAATCGGTACGAATACTGTCGCTGATCTGCCGAGAATAATAGGTAATATTTTGCGGCTGAATTTTGCGGTAGTCGATATAGGCCGCCTTTAGTTCACGTAACAGTACCACGGCGGGGTCTTCTCCATCGACTATGGTCACCTGGTTCAACAGAATTGTAGAATCCGAACGGATATCTTGAGCGATCGATTCGAACGCTAAAGTAAATACTAAAACAAGGGTGAGCCATATGCGCATTTGGCGAAATTACCACTAAAAAACCCGCACGAATGGCTTCGTACGGGTTTTCACAAGGTTTTAAGATTATATGGCGTGTTAGATATCCATGAGACGTTTTTTCTTCGAGGCATTCCATCCCATGGAAATTCCGAACCGGTATGATGTCCCGTCTTTCGGGGGTATCAGATAAGCATTGATCGGGAAGTTCATTTCCCCACTTTTGATCGTCTTACCTACAGAAAATACAAGTGCAGTGCTCACTGCGATGTCACCGCGAGAATCTAGTTTTCCATTCATGGATCTCGAGAAGTCTATAGTCGGACCAAACGCAAACTCCCAACCCGAGTTGTTAGAACGAAGTCCGTTAAGAATGGTAAGTGTCGGAATTAAGCGGTTGGCTTCGAGACCGCTCAGCATAGGAATCACCTCTGCGAGTGCTTGCCAATTTCCTGTAGTGATGTAGGCTTTTTCGAATTGGTATCCGAACTGACTCATCATGGGAATCTTCTGATCAAATCCTCCTTCGGCAGCCGGCTTAGCAAGAATCTGAGCATTCGCCCCTGTCACAAATCCGAAGCCCATACGAGGTCCCTCTGCTACGATCGTGCGATCAAAGGGATTATTGAGAATGTTCTCATAGTCGTTTGCTATGGTTACGCGACGCACCAATTCCTGATCCACCTCAATCTCAAGCATGTCCTTTAAAGTCAATTCTGCCATCAACAGATCGTTTTTGGGTACATCCACGTAATTCCTATTTGTACTCGACACAAACGTTCCTGAATGCACGTCGAAAAGACGTACCGTGGTGCTCACTTTCTCACCTAAGAGATTCATGGAACCGGTCAAAATGAAGTCGACCTGCAATAACTCTCCGTACTCCTTTAGACATATACGAGAAAAACACCCCGTAAAATCTTTATCGTCCCTCGTAGATATGTATTCAATATCGTAGTTGTCCATGACCTCATAGCCAGGAATATTGATCATTTCGAGCGATAATTTCTGAATGATCTGATAGCGTTGTACTTCTGGATAGCCGCGTGTATCAAAATCTAATACAGCTACTGAAGGATTGCTTTGCCCAAATACCATAGATGAGACTAGCGTACATAGAGCGATAACTAACTTTTTCATGATTTCATTTTTTAATGATTTCTATGCTCCAAATGTCCGTGAAGTGACGAGGAGGTGAAACCTGAAAAAGTATCACATAAGAGTCTATTTCGCCTCTATATTGGGGTTGATTATATCTAAAAACCTAATATTGTCTCAATATTGAAACTTATTCGTCTTCTCAAAGGCTCTGTACAGACTTGCCCTACTCACTCCAATGTATTGTGCTAGGGTGATTCGATCCATGTTACGGAACAGCTCAGGTCGGTATGTACGTACCCAATGTACACGGTCGATAGTTTTCGGCATACGCAGCATCGTCAGACGCGCACGTCTGTTTTTCTGGATCTCTGCTGTACCCGAAACGTACAAGAGTTGCACCAGAGGGAACTGTTGAAAGATCTCCTCAAAGGCCTGTTGTGAAAATCTTAAAATGGTCACATCCGTTTGCGCCAGATAATAGTGCTGTGGATGTTTATCTAGAAACAAGGTGTCCTCGTTGACGAAAATGGAGCGCGGTGGAATCACATTGAACAAGGCATCGCTTTGCTGATAACTGTTGCGGTACATTTCTTTCAAGAAGCCGTTGGTCAGAAACCAAAAGTCCTTATTCTCAGGGCTCAATTCACTAATCACCTCGCCCTTTTTCTTTATAATACGCATGTCTATCCGGGCAACGACCGCCTCTATCGTTTCATCAAACGCAGGAGTATAGACGGGAAGCGACTGGAAATAGTCGCGTAAGGGGCGTAAATCATTTTTCATCGCCAAACATTTTTAATGTGCGGAATAAAGAAGCTCTTGAAATACCCAAATAATCCGCCAATTCTTTGCGAGGGATCACGTTCAGAAGTTCTGGGAACTGCTCCAAGGCTGCCTTGATCCGTGATTCTACAGAAGTTTGTAGCATCTCATAGGTCGTATGGCGGTATTCGGTCATACTCAGATTGATGAGTCCGGAGATCAGTCGGGGTCCAAAGTCATTGCCTTCACTCATCAGTAGGATTTGGGCGCGAGGAATGGATGCGACAACCCCTTCGACGAGGCATTTCGCGATCGTTTCGGCAGGCTGAGAATAGATCAGCAGGTCTTCAGAAAAGGCACATTTACCCTTGCGGTAAAAACGCAGGAGATGGTATTCGTCTTGTTCTTTGAGGTATTCGCCGAAGGCACCTGTCAGGATGACTTGCAGGTCCCCTTCCGTACTTTGGAGGGACCATAATTCATCGCCCGGGGCATAGGTTTTGAAGACGAATCTTCGAGAGAATTCGCGCAGTTTATAACGATCCTCTACGGAGGAAATCCGAAGATTAGCGAATAGGACGTTATAGACCGCATCGTGATCTATGCGATCAGTCATACGGGTAGTGGTTTCTTGGTTGGTTCCTCGAAATTAGTGATTTTCTCGCAACAGACTGCGACGCAACCAAAAAACTGATAACAAACCTCCGATGCAGTAGAACGTGATGCTGACCACCGCGACACCTTGAATGCCAAAGCCGAGATGGAGCACGGTGGCATCGAGTAAGAAATTGACTAAAAGAAGGATCAAACCTTTGTAGAAGTTCAAGCGCGGCTGGCCTAAAGCATCCAAGGAGAGCCCGTAAAACCGGTCCATGGGGATCAAAAGCGGAAGGAAAAGTAGGATCCGAAACACATCGATGCTGTCTTGGAAACGCTCCCCGCCTAAGAGCGAGATGAGTACCGGTGCTAAGAAGAAAAATAGGGGGATAAATAGTAAGGCGATTCCCGAGGTACGCAGGGCTCGTGTAGTGATGAAGCGCCAAAGTTGTGAGGATTTACCTTGGTTGATCATGCCGCTTACACGGGCGTAATAGACGCTGCTGAGGCTTCTGAAGGGTACTTCAAAAACCTCGAGCCATTTGCGGCCAATCTCAAAATAGGTGACCGAGGCGGTTCCTAGGAAGAATTGTATTAAGAATACGTCCGTATTGATGATCAAGCTGGTGATGATTTGGGTACCGCTGGTAAACTTCCCGAATTCCCAAATGGCTTGTAAGGATCGTTTGGTGGCACTAGGAATGCAACGGATGTTGGACCACCCCAAAATGAGGACCAGTAGTGAGGATGAAGCGGAAGATGCGAGCAAAATCCAGAGGGCGATGCTGACGTGGGATAATTGGTTTTGGAAACACCAGATGCCCAGTAGAAAGGAGCCGGATTCGACCAAACGGATGATTGCGATGCCCCTAAAATTTTCACGACTTTGCAGTAAAATAGCTGCTACAAATGACGGGATGGTGGTGAATGCGAGCAACGATATCGGCAGTAACGTAGTGCTTTCTATAGAAGAAAGTATGCTGGTTCCTGCGGTAATCAGGACAAAAAGTAGGCTCGTGATAAACGCTGCTATCCAGGCGGAACCAGTAAGATCCGAGGAATAGGATTTTCCAGAAGCCAGTTTGATGTATGCGGCTGAAATAATGCCCAATCGCAGCTGAACAAAGATGCCGAAGGCCGCGGTGATCAGTACGTACAACCCGAAAGCATCCACCCCTAAGGTCTGGTTCAACAAACGGAACGAAAGCAGTGCCATGACTGCGGGCGCACCGTTACTTATCAAGCTGAACAGCTGTTGTATCCCAAGTTTTCTATCCATTGAGCTGCATTCTCATTTTATCCGCACGGGCTTCCCAAGATTGGGATTGGGCAAAAGTGATTCTTGCCGCTGCAGCCGTTTCATGAAGTTCCTCCGCCTCTATCCGGGCCAATTCCATGACGGCTTCCTGCGCCGAAGAAACTGGACGAACCCAGTCTTCAAATACCGAAAGGTCGGCGAAATCTGTCGTTAGCACCGCCATTCCTAGCGATAAGTATTCGTTTATTTTTAAAGGATAGATGAATGACGTAAAGTCGTTTTTCACAAACGGAATCAACCCTATAGTACAATCCTGAAGGTGCTCTCCTACTTCATCTGGGCGCTTTACTCCCAAATAGGTGACGCGTTCCATCGCCGTGAGCTCCTGAGCGGCAGCACATTTTACGGGGCCAATCAAGGTCATTTTTAATGCGGGATTTGCTTCCAGCAAGGTGTGCAGCAACGGATAATCTAAACGATCGTCAAGCGCCCCTATATACGCCGCGTGCAGCTGATGTTCTGGGAACGCTTGGGTTCGCGTGAAATCCTTAGGATTCATGCCGTTTGGAATCCAGGTCAGTGGTTTATGACTACCGGAAAACTTGGCGAAAAGCCCTTGGCTGCTCACGTAAATCTCATCGGAATGCTTTACAAGCTCTTGTTCCAGTGGAACGCCATGCTCAGCCAACCAATATGCGGCCTCGATATTGTCGTAACAATAGTACACGTGCTTAAGTGCACTGAACGATAAGAATGCCTCCTTATAGAGTGGGTTAAACGCATTTACCGCTATCGTCGAGGA
>CATITW010000249.1 GCA_949547975.1 Cryomorphaceae bacterium
AGTAACTCATTTTGAGTCAGATCGAGCGATAACTGGATACCGAGCTCTTTGAGCTGGACGACGGCTTTGGAGCGCGACTGGTTGAGGAGGATGGCTTCTTCGTTCATGAATTGGCCAGAGGTGATTCTTACATACGACCCAGGGGTGATCTCTTCGATCTGTAAGGCCTCGTGCGCATAGTGTCCCAGCCACTTTTGGATGGCTGCGATCTCTTCTTCACGCACCATCGCTGGGCGACGCAGCCAGAACAGGTAGCGTACGGTTCCTGGGTAGGAAAAGACTTCTTCGCGCCAGGCGTCTTTGGTATGAATGAACACGTATCCGCGGAACAAAGGTTCTTCAACCGTTTTGATACGGTCCGACCACTGGCGTTTGATCTTGTGGAGGGGACAGTAGACTTCGTAGCCCGCTGCGGTGAGGCGATCCGCCACCTTTTTTTCATGGCGCGGTTTGGTGTAGAGTACGTACCAGTTTTTCGTTTGTGGATCGGATGTACTCATTTCGTTCGGGTTATCGTGGCCTACGCCATGATGTTTTTCGCTTCTACGCGGCCAATGTAAAAGAGGACGAGTAGGAAACCTATGATGATGGAGCCGAAGATTCCTGATTTTGCGGCCGAGGCTTTGTCTTTTGCAAGGGGGAAAATAGGCTCATCGAAGTATTTGAACGGACCTTCTAGGTTCATGAGCTCTGCTTTCGACATCTCAAGCCCTTTGATGTATTCACCGTAGGCAACCTTAAGAGCTTCCATATCGATCATAAGACGAGTCTCTTTCATCTTATCTACGGAAGAGATGAGCGAGTTGTTTTGATCAGAGTACTCGCCTAGTTTGCGAAGTGTAGCGTCGATACAGAGTTCCAGCGAATCCACTTTTTGTTGGAAGGAACGAACGGCGTCCTTGCCTTTTTCGCGTTTCCAGTCTTTGAATTGACTTTCGGTGTTCTGGACGAGTTGTGTTGCAAGGTCATAAGTAAAGGCTTCATCCTCTGCCGTCACATTGAAACCCAATACGCCTGACTCTTCATCGAATGCTGAACCGATTACTCCTTCGTTAAGGGTTAGGAATACTTGAGTGATTACGGAATCTGTATAGCGTTGATTTGTACCAAAGTTCGACTGGTATTCTGTCATGAATTCTTCGCTCTCTTCCATGGCCTCTGCATAATAACGATCTATCAGACGGCCGTTTTTAAGTTCTGCCGTCATTGCATGAGCGATGTTGTTGCGAGAGGTGAGAAATTCTTGAACGGTGGCGCTCGAAGAAGCCGAACTTGCTCCACCGCCTAACCCAAAGCTAGAAGCCAAACGCATGGCACTTGAGAGGCCACCACTTTCTTCTTGGAAGAAGAGCTTGTACGACGCAGTGTAAGTCGGTTTGTCTGTAAATTTTGTGTAGAGCGCAGCGCCTAGACCGATGAGCAGGGACAGGGCAATGATTTTGGTGCGCTGTGGCCATACGATGGACCACCAGTCCTGGAGTTTGAGGATGATGTCCTTCAGGGTGATTTCGTCGTCTGCGGTGTGGCGCGGGGTATCGGGAAGTTGCTGCTCCATGGTGAAGTTTCTGGTTTGGAGGTGCAATTTAGAAAGAATTGGTTTGGGAATCCCGAAATGAGACCCGTAGGGGTGAAAAAAATTGGCTCCAGATGAAAAGGCCTTTCCTATTAAGGTGGATATAGTACCTTTGGGCCATCAAAAACCAATTTTAAACGCTCATGAATTTGAGAAAGCTACTTTGGGCCCTCGCCCTAGTTCCCACCCTGCTTGTTGCGCAGCCGACCAACCAGCAACTTCGCCAGATGGCGCGCACCGAAGCCTCCAACCAAGGGGTCGACCCGGATGCTCTCGAAGCTCGCCTCCAGGCCCGCGGCATCAACACCGACGCCCTTACCATGAGCGATGCACCTCGCGTGCAGCCTATCGTTGAGGAGGAGATTGCGAAGATGAAAGCAGAGCAAAATGCTACCGCTGACGCAAAAGAAGCCGTTTCTGAAGGATCGCTTTCTGGAACCGAGCTCGCTGCCGACGGTCAAGCTACTTCCGACGAAAGTATTCAGACGACCACCACGGAACTAGCCAACGAGAACCTTGATGTGGTTAAGACCAAAACGGGGAGCAAGAATCCAGTTTCCGCGAAAGTGAAAACTGAACAAAGCACCTCTATGGTCTTCGGTAAGCATATCTTCACAAATGGATCTTTAGACCTGTACGAAGTCAGCAAAGACTACATCCCGAACGATTCCTACATTCTGGGACCTGGCGATGTGGTGACCGTGAGCATTTTCGGAAAGTCGCAAGCGGATCTGCAGTTTACGATCAAGCCAGATGGGTTTATCGAGCCGGCCAACTTGCCAAAAATCTATTTGAAAGGGATTTCATTAGGTCAAGCGCGTGAAGTAGTGCGTCGCAGACTGCAAAATTTCTA
>CATITW010000250.1 GCA_949547975.1 Cryomorphaceae bacterium
ACGCACGTACTTCCGCAGAGAAGGAGAGGAAAAATAAGCCAAGTGCAAGGGCTTTTGAAACATCGCAAAATACTGCTCGGAGTATCGGGTAGTATTGCCGCATACAAAAGCGCTCATCTCGTTCGGGAACTCATCAAAAGGGGTGCCGAGGTCCAGGTTGTCATGACTCATGCAGCGAAGGATTTCGTCACCCCTTTGACGCTTTCAACCGTAAGTACGAAACCGGTCTACTCGGATTTTATCGAGGATGCCCAGAAGCCTTATGGTGTTTGGAACAATCATGTAGACATGGGCCTTTGGGCAGATCTCATGGTGATTGCACCGGCTTCATCCAATACGCTAAGTAAATTGGCCACTGGAGCTTGCGACAACCTACTGACAGCCGTTTACCTCAGTGCGAAATGTCCTGTATTCATTGCACCTGCTATGGATTTAGACATGTATTCTAACGGTGCTACTTCTGACAATCTTGCCGTTCTCGAGCAGCGCGGTGTTCAGATCATCGATGCAGCCTTTGGCGAACTTGCTTCTGGGCTCGTTGGAAAGGGCCGTATGGCGGAACCTGAGGAGATTGCAGATCATCTAGACGATTATTTGATTCAGCGCAGTCCATTGCGTGGAAAAAAAGTACTTATCAACGCCGGACCTACCCATGAACACCTGGATCCGGTTCGGTATTTAGGCAATAACAGCAGCGGTCGCATGGGAACTGCTCTTGCACAAGCAGCGCGTGCCGCAGGCGCAGAAGTCACCTTGGTTTTGGGGCCTACGCAAGCAGACTTAGACCTGGATGGATTACAGGTGAAACGTGTGGTGAGCGCAAAAGAAATGCTGGAAGCTATGCAAGAAAATTTCAGCAGCGCCGTTCTTACCATTTGTACTGCAGCCGTAAGCGATTTTACGCCCAAGCAGGCTGCAACACACAAATTAAAGAAAGACCCTAAGACTGCTGAAATGACCGTAACCCTTGAAAAGACTCCTGATATTCTGGCCCATTTAGGTCAGCTCAAATCTCCGCATCAAAAAGTAGTAGGCTTTGCCCTAGAAACCAGAGACGGCGAGACTTATGCCAAAGAGAAACTCGCCTCTAAGAATGCCGATGCTATCGTACTGAATACCTTGGGGAAAGTTGGAGTAGGGTTTGAAACAACGACCAACGAAGTAGATGTGTTTTTCAAAGACGGATCTTCAAAGTCATTTGAATTGCAGGACAAAACTGAACTGGGTAGCGGCTTGTTAGCGGCACTGATAGACACCTTTAAATTTGATCAAAATGAAGCGTAGTCTACTGATCGCCATAGTATTCATGCTGTTAACCTTTGGGGCACAAGGCCAAGAGCTTCGTGCGACGGTAAAAGTGCTCAGTCCTGAAGTTCAGGGTACGAATCGTGCCATTTTCACTTCGCTTGAAACCACGTTAGAGAACTTCCTGAATGGGTACGCTTTTACAGAATATACGTACGCTGACGAAGAACGAATCGATTGCAGTTTCATTCTTACGGTAAACAGTTTAGCGGGGAACCGTTTTGATGCAAATCTCCAGGTGCAGTATTCACGCCCGGTGTTCAACTCACAATACAACTCTCCTGTGCTGAATGTACTGGATAAAGATGTTGTTTTCAGCTTTACCGAGAACGAGCCTGTTGAATTCCAAAAGAACAACTACACGACCAACCTAAGCTCTGTGTTAGCTTTCTATTCGTACATCATCATCGGTTTGGACCGTACCACATTTAAAGCAAATGCTGGAGATGCAGAGTTTGCTATCGCACAAAACATTGTGTCAACGGCCCAGAGTAGTGGTGGAGCACGCGGTTGGAAAAGCTTTGACGGGAACAAAAACCGATTTTGGATCACCGATAACCTGACCAGTCCCGCGTTTGATCCTGTGAAAGAGTGCCTTTACTTGTACCACCGTCAGGGATTGGATCAGATGTACCAAGCCGATCAGCACAAAGCGTCTTTAGAGACCATCAAGGGTGCCTTAGAATTACTTCAAGAGCCCAATAACAAGAGACCGAACAGCTACCTCATGAACATCTTCTTCGATGCCAAGAATCGTGAAATTCTTTCGCTGTTCTCTCAAGCCGGAGCCATAGGAGTAGACATCAAGGGGATGCAGGAAATGCTCGAGAGCCTGGACAGAACGCACGCAAGTAGTTACGATAAATTCGGTAAGTAATGCTGCAACACATAGAAGTCTCAAATTTCATTTTGATCGACCATCTTTCCTTGCCAGTATCGGAAGGAATGACCGTAATGACCGGAGAAACTGGCGCTGGTAAAAGTATTCTATTAGGCGCTTTGAGCGCGGCATTGGGCGGTCGACTTTCGGCGAAATCGGTGTTGAAGGACGCTCGCAAAAAAGCCGTTATAGAAGTGAGTATTCGTGTAAAAGACACGGTACGTGCGGAATTCGATGCACTTGACGTGGACTACGCGCAGGATACCGTCTTTAGAAGAGAGTTGCTTCCCTCAGGTAAATCACGTTGCTTTATCAACGATACACCCGTTAAGGCGACTGATCTAGCACGAATCGCGGGAACCTTTATCGACATCAACAGCCAGAGTGATTCTGGATTGCTGCACCGCATCGGACAGCAGATGGAACTCATAGACGCATTTGCCACGGTTTCCAAGGAAAAAAGGAACTACACAGAGGCGTACCAACATCTCTTGGCATTGCAGCAGGACCGTCGCGCCTTAGAAGCGTTGGGAGCTTCGGACGATATCGACTACCTCACTTTCGTGGTGAATGAAATGAAGTCTTTTAGTATTGAGCCGGGCGAATACGAGCGGTTAGAGGATGAACTTATTCGTGCAAAATCGTTAAGAGAAGACCAAGCCAAGTTTGAGTCGCTCCTGGACAAAATTGGTCAAGCGGGAGGCGCCTTAGACGGACTCTTTGAAGTAGAGGCCGCATTGTTCAAAATCGCTGAAAAAAGCGATGCTTTTGAAGCATACACCACCACATTACAACAATCCATTTCCTCACTTCAAGCCTTAGAACGTGCCGCAAAAGACACCTTGAGTAACGAGGTGAGTGCGGAGGAGTTGGACGAATTGCGCAAACGTAAAAGCCAGATCGACGGCTTAGTACGCAAACACCGTGTCGCATCTGCCGAAGCCTTGATGGAGAAGCGCGCGGGACTCATGGAGAAGCTCGAACTGCTTCAAAACAAGGAGTCACAGCTTAAACGTATTGAAAAAGAACTCGTTAGAGCAATGACTGAAGTAGAGAATACTGCAGCAGCGTTGCATGAAAAGCGCAAAAAAGCGGCAACAAAGATTCAAAAGGCGTTTGCCACCTATCTAGAACGTGTGGATCTACCTAAGGCGCGGTTGGAATTGGCTTGGGAGGCTACAGAACCTTCCCCGCACGGGTGTTACAAGCCGGTCTTCTTATTTGCTGCCAATCCTGGATCTGCACTAGAGCCATTGCATAAAGTGGCTAGTGGAGGAGAGCAAAGCCGCGTAAAACTCGCATTGAAAGCGGTTTTAGGAAAGCATGCTTCCTTGAGTGCCCAGGTGTTTGATGAGATCGATACGGGGATCAGTGGATCGACCGCTGAGAAGGTAGG
>CATITW010000251.1 GCA_949547975.1 Cryomorphaceae bacterium
AACATTCTTTCTGTTGCGTTTCAATTCTTTTAAATAGAGTACAGTATTCATGGCTTAGCGTTGGTAATAGTTCATAAAAATGGATTCCAAATCCGGTTCAGAAATCGTCACATCGAGCAGCGACTGCTCGTTCAACCAGGACATCAAATCCTGTACGGAACCTACATAGTCGAAGGTATGCTTGTCACCAGAAGAAGTGGGGTTCTGCACACCATTTGGCAAAACCAGATTCGCACCCTTTTCGAGCACAATCCGTACCTTTTTCATTTGCTTGGCGAGCAGCGTTGAGATGTCCTCAACCGCAATGATCTTACCGTCACGAATCACAGCAGCTCGACTACACATGCGCTGAATCTCTGAAAGCACATGCGAGGAGAAAAAGACCGTAGTCCCCTTCGCATTCAACGTCTCGAGTAGATCAAAAAATCGATGCTGCATCAACGGATCTAAACCACCCGTTGGCTCGTCTAAAATCAGCACCTCAGGATCATGCAAAACTGCCTGAATTATGGCACATTTCTTCTTGTTCCCATAACTCAAATCGTCAATCAAACGATCTAAATCCAATTCAAAATACGTCGCCAATTCTTCCATGCGTGCACCCGAATCCTTTAGACCATACAAACCTGCATGATACTCCAAAAGCTCCCGCGAAGTCATTTCCGGATAATACGCAATCTCCGAAGGCAAATAGCCCACTTTTGCACGTGCAGCAACGCCCTGGCTCACCACATCACACCCCAATATTTCTGCCGAACCTTGATTCGGAGTTAACAACCCTAGCAAGGTCCTTATCGTAGTAGACTTTCCAGCGCCGTTCGGTCCAATGAACCCAAAAACTTCGCCGCGTTCGACAGATAAATGAACGTCCTCAACCCCACGATGGGTGCCGTAGAACTTCGTAATGCCGGTAATTTGTATGGCTGACATAGGTAGAAAATTTGTATTGGTATAAAAGTACTTAAATCGTGCCGTTTTGCGCTTCTGTTGTTGAACACTACATCTTATTCACACACCCGGGGCCAATTCATTCAACTCCCCTACCTTTGCATTTTCAATCCTCCACTCATGAACGCATCCGCAGGAAAACTCGTCATCTTCTCGGCACCTTCTGGCGCAGGCAAAAGCACGCTCGTACACTACCTGCTCCCGAAATTTAAGGAACTCAGCTTCAGTATTTCAGCGACCTCTCGCGCACCTCGTGGTGAAGAAAAACACGGGCAAGACTACTACTTTCTCAGCGCCGAAGACTTTCAGAAACGCGCACAGAACGAAGAATTCTTAGAATGGGAAGAAGTCTATGCAGGCACCTATTACGGAACCCTAAAATCAGAAGTGCAACGCCTCTGGGACGAAGGCAAAACCGTCGTATTTGACATCGACGTGGTCGGCGGACTGAACCTCAAGAAAATCTTTGGACCTCAAGCACTCGCGATGTTTGTGCAAGCCCCGAGCATTCAAGTGCTCGAGCAGCGCCTTCGTGGTCGCGGAACAGACAGCGAGGAGAAGATCGCCGAACGACTGGCAAAGGCATCCACGGAAATGGAGCGTGCGCCTGAGTTTGACGCCATTATCATCAACGACGAGCTCGAACGCGCCAAAGCGGAAGCCTCAGAAACACTCGAAAACTTCTTGCGTTCATGAAAAATGTAGGTCTGTTTTTCGGCAGCTTTAACCCCGTGCACATCGGGCACCTTGCGCTGGCCGAATACTTCCTACAGTACACCGCGCTAGACGAAGTATGGTTTGTGGTCACCCCACACAACCCCTTTAAAAAAAAGAACAACCTTCTGCCTGACAGAACGCGCTTGCACCTGGTTCATCTAGCGCTGGAAGACCAAACAGGTCTCGTCCCCTGTGACATCGAGTTCAGCTTACCGCAACCGAACTATACCGCACAAACCCTCGCACACCTGCGCGAAAAATATACCGATCACAACTTTCAGCTCATCATGGGCGAGGACAACCTCAAAGGGCTGCACAAATGGAAAAACGTGGACAGCATCCTAGAGTACCACGACATTCTGGCGTATCCAAGGCACCCGCTGCCAAACGAGTCCGAGCTCGAAGCCCAATGGCAAGAAAAATTCCCGCGCATCGCACTGGTCAATGCACCTAAAATGGAGATCAGCGCAACGATGATTCGCAACAGTTTTAAAGATGGAAAACCGCTCCGGAATTTGCTTCCGAAAGCAGTTTTTGACTACATTGAGGGGAGCAACCTTTTCCAATAAACTCCATGCAAACCTTCATCAGTCGCATTGCCGAAGAAATCCTGCAAAGCCCTGGTCCGCTGCACAAAACACTCGTTTTACTGCCGAACCAGCGTGCAGAAATATTCCTTCGTGAAGCGCTTCGCCCGCACTTTTCAGAGCCCACCCTGCTCCCGATGTTTGCCACAGTGGATGGATTCATCTCTAGCGCAGCAAATGTCCTGGTGGTGGAACCGCTGGTGTTGTTGTTAGAGTTGTACCAAAGCTACAGCGAGGTGCAACTGCTGGCCTATCCAGAAAAAGAAATCGAGAGCCTCGGAAGTTTCCTCTCTTGGGGACAAACGTTGCTTGCCGACTTTGGCGAGATTGACCGGTACTTGCTAGATCCCAAACTCGTTCTTGGGGATTTGTACAATGCCAAAAAACTCGAAGAATGGGACCTGTCGATGGAGAGCGAAACTCCTTTGATGCGCCGTTATTCAGACTTCGTGGCACTGCTTCCAAAGACGTATGATGTATTTACCGAGCGCTTGTTAGCGAAAGGTGAAGCCTACAGCGGATTGGCAGCTCGAGTGCTGGCTACTCGGCCAGAAAGGCTGGAGAGTTATGTCAAAAAGAACGGTCTCGAGCATGTGATTATTGCCGGTTTGAATGCTTTGAACACGGCGGAATTGGACATTATTAAAGCACTTCGAAAACTTGGTACCTCAAAAGTGCTTTGGGACGTCGATGCACATTACCTCAATATGCCTGAACACGAGGCAGGTATGTTCTTCCGGGAGCATCAAAAAAGACTGAAAGTGTTCGGAAACGACGTTCCTTCGGTCAAAGATCAGCCGAGCCAGCTCAGAGGGGTTACTAAAGAGATTCGTCCCGTGGGTGCTACGCAGTACGCGGGACAAGCGAAAGCAGTGGCTCATGCCCTAGAGAAGTGGCAAGAACAAGGGGTTGAGGTGCGAAATATTGCGGTGATTCTCGCGGATGAAAGTTTACTGAATCCCGTGCTGAGCTTCTTGCCGGAAGGTTTTGACAAAGTGAACATTACGATGGGCTACCCGCTGGATCAAACTTCGATCGCGGGAACGCTACGGCTGTGGATGTCTGCACTAGAATATGCCATCAAAAATGCGCGTAAACCGGGGAGTTGGACGCTGTACCACCGCTCGTTAAGCGCCTTATTTACCGACCCATTGTTCAACGAGTATTGGTTCCGAGGTGAAGGCGAACACCTTACTGAAGGACCGCAAGATTGGAACCG
>CATITW010000252.1 GCA_949547975.1 Cryomorphaceae bacterium
GATGAAGAAGCCTTTCGACGTGTGATCAATTATCCGGCGCGCGGCATCGGTGCAACGACACTCGCGAAGCTGACCCTTGCCGCCGAGCAACACGGGTTGTCGCTTTGGGAGACTTGTGAAAAGTTGCAGACACTACCTACGGGACTCAACAAGCCGACGATCAAGAAGATTCATGATTTTACCATTCTCATTAACTCCTTTGCCGTTTTAGCGAAGCAACATGAGGCGTTTGACGTGGTAGCTCACGTGGCCAAAAGTGTGGGATTGATCAAGGTGTTGGGAGAAGACAAGACACCGGAAGGGGTCACCCGCTATGAGAACGTGCAGGAGCTCTTAAACGGAATCAAGGACTTTACGGAGCAGCAAAAAGAATTGGCCGATGGAGATCCGTCTCTAGCGAATTTCCTTTCTGATGTAGCACTACTTACCGATCGAGATAATGAGGTGGACGACGGCACACCGAAAGTGAGCATGATGACCATTCACCTTGCCAAGGGTTTGGAATATCCTTATGTATATGTGGTCGGGATGGAAGAGAATTTGTTCCCCTCGATGATGAGTAGTGGATCGCGTAGTGAGCTTGAGGAGGAACGCCGATTGTTTTATGTTGCCCTAACTCGGGCGGAGAAACGCGCGCATTTGACCTATGCCCATACGAGGTACCGCTGGGGGAAATTGATCGATTGTGAACCGTCGAGGTTTATCGACGAGATCGATGAAAAGTTTGTGGATATCCAGGTACCCGATTTTGCACCAACCTCCTTTTCTTCCTCAGCCTTGGATAGCGCATTTGGCGGTGGTTTCGGAGGTGGATCTAGCCAGAAGGGACAAACCGTATATAAGGGGAGTAATAAAAATTGGGGTTCGAAAAATTCTGGACAAGGAAAGAAAGTCAAGAATACTGGACCAGGCGCAGAGACTCCAAAGAAGAAACCTACCTTGCGCGGAAAGGAACTCACTCCTGTGAACAGGGCTGGCGCAAGTTTTGAAGCCAGCGGAGATAACCTTTCGCGCGAACAAATGTCAAAGGGTATGCGTGTTGTGCACGGACGCTTCGGCTTGGGTACCATCAAAGCCCTTGAAGGTGAAGGTGCGGATGCGAAAGCCATCATCACGTTCGACAATGCAGGTGAAAAGCGATTGTTGCTAAAATTTGCAAAGGTGCGGGCGGTCTAATCAAAGAATTTACTTAATTGAAGTCATGGAATACAATACCGAGCGATCGTTGCTCAAAATACCTGAATACGGGCGTAACGTACAACGCATGGTGGATTACTGTCTCACTATAGAGGACAGAGAACACCGCAGTAAGGTAGCTCAAAGCATTATCGATGTGATCGGTAACCTCAATCCTGCGATTCGTGATGCGCCGGACTACGCGCACAAACTTTGGGATCACCTCTTTATCATGTCCGATTTCAAGCTAGACGTGGACTGCCCCTATCCTATCCCTACAGAGGAAAGTTTCGATGGGCGGCCAGATGAAGTACCGTATCCTAAAAAGAGTCGAAAGTTTCGCCACTATGGTTCAGTTGTAAAAACCATGATCACCCAAGCTCGTGCAATGGAGTCCGGCGAAGAAAAAGAAGCACTCACTTACGGGATTGCCTATGCCATGAAACGGAGCTACCTGAAGTTCAACAAGGACACCGTCAGTGATGAAACCATCCTTGCAGATTTGAGCGAGATGAGCGAAGGAGAATTGGCCTTGACAGAGTTTGAGTTACCGCATGCAAAAGCCTTCAACATAACTGCCGCAGAGCGCAACCTCGGAGCAAAGAAGAAGAGCTACAATAATCACAATCAGAAGAAAAAGAAAAGGAGATACTAAATAGATGGGAACGTTCAAAATTACTGGAGGAAAGAAGCTAGGCGGAACAATCACACCACAAGGCGCAAAGAATGAAACTTTGCAAATCCTTTGTGCGGTGCTTTTAACCCCTGAAGAGGTTAGAATTACAAACATCCCGGACATTGTGGATGTCAACAAGCTCATCGATCTTCTCGGTGATTTAGGCGTTTACGTGAAAAAGAATGGACACGGCGACTACACCTTCAAGGCGGAAAATGTCAATCTCGATTATCTAACGAGTGACACCTTCAAGCAGAAAGGGGCAAGTTTACGTGGTTCTATCATGATTGTTGGACCGTTATTGGCCCGCTTCGGCAAGGCCTACATCCCAAAGCCAGGTGGAGACAAGATCGGACGTCGTCGTTTGGACACGCACTTTTTAGGTTTTCAAAAGCTAGGAGCCAAGTTCAATTACGACTCTAAAGACACCTTCTACAGCGTCGATGCCTCTGAACTTAAGGGGACCTATATGCTTTTGGACGAAGCATCTGTGACCGGTACAGCAAATGTCGTGATGGCTGCAGTAATGGCTAAAGGCAAAACCACCATTTACAATGCCGCCTGTGAGCCGTACTTGCAACAGTTATGCAAAATGCTCGTTCGCATGGGTGCCAAAATTGACGGTATAGGATCGAACATGCTTCACATCGAAGGAGTGGGTGAATTAGGTGGAACAACACACCGAATTTTACCTGATATGATCGAGATCGGGTCTTGGATCGGACTTGCAGCGATGACCGGCTCTGACATTACCATCAAAGACGTCAGCTACCCGGATCTGGGCATCATTCCTACCGTATTTCGCAGATTAGGAATACATACCGAACTCAAAGGAGACGATCTACACATCCCTTCTCACGACCACTACGAGATCGAAAGTTTTATCGACGGATCGATCATGACCATTGCAGATGCACCATGGCCTGGATTCACCCCAGATCTATTGAGCATTATTCTGGTGACCGCCACGCAAGCCCGCGGTTCAGTGCTCATCCATCAAAAAATGTTTGAGAGCCGACTATTCTTTACGGATAAGCTCATCGACATGGGCGCACAGATCATCCTTTGTGATCCGCACCGTGCCACTGTGATCGGTTTAGACAAGCAATCACCACTGCGCGCGACTACCATGACCTCTCCTGATATTCGTGCAGGTGTGAGTTTGCTGATTGCCGCATTGAGTGCAGAAGGCACCTCAACCATTCACAACATCAATCAGATCGACCGTGGCTATGAAAACATTGACGGTAGACTCAAAGCGATTGGTGCAGATATTGTTAGATTGTAAGCTCAAAACAATAAAACCCGTTACCCATGAAATTTCTACAAAAAACATTTGCATTAGTAGCCATAGCAGCACTTGGCTTCACCATAACGAGCTCGCAGGCTCACTACTCTACAGCACGTCCTGATTTAGATGCCACTGCACAAATGGCTGCGCTCACTATAGGAGATAAAGCCCCTGAGATTGCCATGCGCGACCCGCAAGGAAACGTTCGCAAGCTTTCTGACCTAAAAGGAAAAGTGGTGTTGATTGACTTCTGGGCTTCGTGGTGTCGTCCTTGTAGAATGGAAAACCCCAACGTTGTTCGTACGTACAAGCAATTTAAAGATGCTGCTTTTAGAAACGGAGACGGCTTCGAGGTATTTTCGGTAAGTCTCGATCAAGCCAAAGGCGCTTGGGAAAAAGGCATCGCTCAAGACGGTCTCGTGTGGGAAAACCACGTGAGTGATCTTCAGTATTGGAGAAATGCAGCAGCGCAGACCTATGGAGTGAACAGCATACCGGCGACGTTCCTGATCGACGGAGAAGGTATCATCATCAAAAAGAACTTACGCGGAAAAGCGTTAGAAAACACATTAGCTTCCTTGAAGCGATAATCACGAGGAGAAACAACTTTCTTAAAAAAGGGGACCGCAATGCGGCCCCCTTTTTTTAGGGTCTTATTTTTGCGCTCCGCTGACAAGCTGTCAGCACAGCTCAGATTGGCGAGCATTTTGCAAAGTACTAGTGTAAACAAGGATAAAAGAGCATCCATCATGTCAGAAGAACAGGTGAACAAGAACGAAGAAACGCACGAAAAAGCGACAGCAGCCACAGCTGAAGAACAAGAGAACAACTCCTCTGAAGCCAGCGAAAACAAGGACTCAGAGCTAGATCCTATCGAAAAGCTGGAAGCCGAAGTGAAGGATCTTAAAGATCAAAACTTACGTTTATATGCCGAGTTTGAGAACTTCCGTCGTCGCACTGCAAAGGAGCGCCTTCAGCTTATGGAAAGTGCAAACAAAGACACTTTAACCGCTTTGTTGCCCGTAATGGACGATTTTGACAGAGCTTTAAAGAATACTGAAGAAACGGAAGCAAATGCCTCTGTATTAGAAGGCCTTCGTTTGATTCAACACAAAATGACGGAAACCCTAAAAGGGAAAGGTCTTTCTGCCATGGAAAGCAGCATCGGAAAAGCATTCGATGTCGAAGAAATGGAAGCAATCACACAAATTCCAGCGCCAAGCCCTGAGCTCGCAGGAAAGGTGATTGACGAGGTAGAAAAAGGCTACAAGATCGGTGAACAAGTAATTCGCTACGCAAAAGTGGTAGTGGGTAAAGAAGCATAAGATGGCAAAACGCGACTATTATGATGTCCTCGGTGTAAGCAAGGGGTCTAGCCAAGATGAAATTAAAAAAGCATACCGTAAGGTTGCCATGAAGTTTCATCCCGATCGCAACCCGGGCGATACAGAGGCAGAGAATAAATTCAAGGAAGCTGCTGAAGCTTACGATGTATTAGGCAACGAAGAAAAGCGTAGAAAATACGACCAGTTCGGACACCAAGCCTTTGGCGCTGGTGCAGGTGGCGGCGGTGGCTTTGGAGGAAACATGAACGACATCTTTGACATGTTCGGAGACATCTTCGGTGGTCAAGGTGGTGGCGGCGGATTCGGCGGATTCGGTGGATTCGGCGGCGGTGGCGGCGGGGGTCGTCGTCAAGCGAAGGGCAGTAATCTGCGAATCAAAGTTAAACTCACGCTAGAAGAGATTGCCGACGGTGTCGAAAAGAAGATCAAAATCCGTAGGGCCAAAGTTGCTGATGGGGTTACGTTCAAGACGTGTTCGACCTGTAACGGTGCTGGTCAAGTCCAACAAGTAACGAATACCATATTAGGTCAGATGCGAACTGCAGCAACGTGTTCTTCGTGTAACGGCGCTGGTAAGACTGTTGACAAGAAGCCTGCAGGAGTAGGTAATGACGGACTAGAGCGTAAGGAAGAAGTTGTAAGCGTAAAAATCCCGGCGGGTGTTCAAGACGGAATGCAATTGCGCGTGGGAGGTAAAGGAAACGACGCTTTGGGCGGTGTACCAGGAGATTTGATTGTACTGATCGAAGAAATTGAGCACGAACATTTAACCCGAGACGGTGAGAACTTGCATTATGAATTGAACCTCAGTTTTCCAGATGCAACATTAGGAACAGCCGTGGAAATCCCTACGGTAAACGGTGTGGTCAAAGTGTCTATCGACGGTGGTACACAACCGGGTAAAATCTTACGTTTGAAGAATAAAGGGCTACCAAGTGTTCAAGGATACGGCCGAGGAGATCAGCTCATACACGTGAACGTCTGGGTACCGAAGAGTTTAAGCTCGGAAGAGAAGAAAACCGTAGAGAAGTTGAAAGACAGTAAAAACTTTACGCCAAACCCAGGGAAATCTGATAAAGGATTCTTTGATCGAGTAAAAGAGATGTTCTCTTAACTGACATTTTTATATCTTCAAACTCCCGTCGTCAAAAGCGGGAGTTTTTTTTGCCTTCTCCTTTAGTTAGGTGGAAAAATGAAAGAATACAACTACTAGACCCCCTAGCAAGCATATGATTACAGCAAAAAAGGTAAGCAAGCATTACAGCAAGAAAATTGCGCTTGACCAGATCAATCTAAACATCCCAAAAGGAAGTATTTATGGCCTACTAGGCCCTAATGGCGCGGGTAAAACTTCATTTATCCGCATCATGAACCAGATTACTGCACCAGATACAGGTGAGGTATACTTTGGGGACTCACTCCTACAACCATCAGACATTGCGCGTATCGGCTACCTGCCAGAAGAGCGTGGTTTGTACAAGAAGATGAAAGTCGGAGAACAAGTGTTGTATTTAGCCAAGCTTAAGGGCTTAACCGCCTCTCAAGCCAAAGAGCGTGCACGCATGTGGTTCGAACGCTTGGACATGGTATCGTTTTGGGATAAGAAAGTCGAAGATTTAAGTAAAGGGATGGCACAAAAAGTACAATTCGTGACGACCGTGCTTCACGAGCCTGAATTGCTGATTTTTGATGAGCCATTTACGGGATTTGACCCCATCAACACAAATCTGATTAAAAAAGAAATCAAACGATTAAACAGTGAAGGTGCCACAGTGGTATTCTCCACGCACCGTATGGAAAGCGTGGAAGAAATCTGTGATCACATCGGTTTGATCAACAATGGTAAAGTAATGGTCGAGGGTGCATTGCTCGATATACGCAAGCATTATAAGAACGGAACCTACTCCATCGTAACAAGTGAACCCTTCGATTACCAAGGAGATGCCTTAGTCTACAACGATGTGTCACATACGGGTTTTTCTTACGTACTCAAGTTGGATGAATATCCTACGCAGCTTGTAGTTGATCTCGCAGCCAAGGGAATTTTGGTCGGCTTCGAAGAGATATTGCCTACCGTAAGTGACATTTTTATTGACATCGTTGAAAACGGACCTAAAGCCTAATTGCTATGAATAACCCCATACTACTGATCATACAGCGCGAGTTTTTGACGCGCGTACGCAAGAAAACATTTTTGCTAGTTACCCTTATTGCACCGGTACTTTTCGCTGCGCTAATGATTGTTCCAGGACTGCTCGCTAGCATGCCTGAGGATCATAAAAGCATTGTAGTGCTTGACCAACCCTCCTTGCTTATTCCCGAGGAAGGTACTGAGCAATATGCCTTGGATTATTTGAATCCGGGGGAGTTCGATTTGGAATTGGCCAAAGATTTTCTTCGCAATTCTGAAAAAGATGCACTGCTGTACATTCCTTCTGGGGAAGGTTGGGATCCCGATTTTA